>JAPLIF010000010.1 GCA_026389255.1 Cyanobacteriota bacterium | reverse complement strand
GGCTTCGGCCGCCAGCCAGGCCTCCCTGGGGTCCCCCTCCAGCAGGGGGAACCCGAGGGCGCGCCGTTCGGCCAGCCAGGCCTCCGCCACCTGGCGCGCCAAGTGGCGGATCCGGGCGATGGTGGCGGTGCGTTCGGTCACCGAGATCACGCCACGGGCCTCCAACAGGTTGAAGGTGTGGCTGCACTTGAGCACGAAATCCAGGGCCGGTGCGGGCAGGGCCGCAGCGACCAGATCGGTGGCCTCGGCCTCATAGAGAGAGAAAAGTTGCTGCAGCCGCTGGGGGTTGGCGGCCTCAAAGTTGTAGGTGCACTGCCCCTTTTCAAACGGCAGCCAGATGTCGCCGTAGCTGCGGTCGCCGTTCCAGGCCAGATCCCAGATGCTCTCCACATCCTGCAGATACATGGCCAGCCGCTCCAGGCCGTAGGTGATTTCAATCGACACCGGCCGGCAATCGAGACCGCCACACTGTTGGAAGTAGGTGAACTGGGTCACCTCCATGCCATCGAGCCACACCTCCCAGCCCACGCCCCAGGCCCCCAGGGTGGGGGATTCCCAGTTGTCTTCGACAAAGCGGATGTCATGGTCGGCCGGCCGGATGCCCAGGGCTTCCAGGGAGGCCAGGTAGGTCTCCTGGATGCCGTCCGGCGAGGGCTTGATCAGCACCTGATATTGAAAGTAGTGCTGGGCCCGGTTGGGGTTGTCGCCATAGCGGCCATCGGTGGGGCGCCGGCAGGGTTCGGGGTAGGCCACCGCCCAGGGTTCCGGCCCGATGGCCCGCAGCACCGTATGGGGACTCATGGTGCCGGCCCCCTTTTCGGTGTCGTAGGGCTGGAGGATCAGGCAGCCCCGCTCAGCCCAGAAGCGATTGAGGGTGGCGATGATGTCCTGGAAATGCATGGCTGAACCCCTAGGCTGGCAAGGCAAACACCGAGGCTGGCAGAGCAAACCCCGAGGTCCCATCCTCCCAAAAGACCGGTCGCTGGATCGCCGAGGCCAGGACGGCCAAGCCGTGCCTGGCAACCGTTTTAGCCGCTGGGCAAGATCATCGGATGCTGACCACAAGCTGATGCATTAATGTTTTAGCCGCTATTTCCTGTCAAATCAATGAAGTTGTTTCAGATTGTTGTGATTACACTCGTTGTTATGACTGGAGCCAATGGCATCGCTTGTGAAAAGCACCCGCAGGGACATCAGCAACCCAGCTCTGATTCCACGAAAGAACAAATTCAGAAATAATTATAATTAACTTGATGCAATATTTTGCTTTTTAGACTGTGAAAAACAAGGTCTCTAATGTCTTGATCTGGGTATTATTTCTTTATGGAGTAATGCCTTTTGCTGCCCAAGCCCATGGGGACGAGAAGCCCCCAAAAATGGAGGATGGAACTGACATTATCTATTCTCCCCCCGCTCCAAAGTGGGTGCCACCGCAGCTAGACACCTTGCTTCCAGATTGGATGCACGTCGATGCCTCGTGGACCGCCCAACCAATTTTTAATCTTGCTGGTGGTTCTGAGCAGACGTCATCCTACGCCGATCAGTGGTGATTGAACCTGACTTTGTCGAGCGGATTGAGCAAAAAAGATTCAGAAAAAAGCGAATTCGATCGTTGGAGTCTCCATGGTAATTTAGGCCTTCAATTGGGTAATCCTGCCTATTCTGAAACAATTTCATCGGT
>JAPLIF010000080.1 GCA_026389255.1 Cyanobacteriota bacterium | reverse complement strand
CTGCGGCGAGGAGAGCTTCGGCACCGGCAGCAACCACATCCGCGAGAAGGATGGCCTCTGGGCGGTGCTGTTCTGGCTCAACATCCTGGCGGTGCGCGGCTGCTCGGTGGCCGAGGTGATGGCGGAGCACTGGAGCCGGTTCGGCCGCCATTACTACTCCCGCCACGACTACGAAGCGATCGCCAGCGAGGCCGCCCACGGCCTCTACGACCGGATCAAGGCGATGCTGCCGCAGCTGGTGGGTCAACCCTTCGCCGGCCGCACGATCGCCACCGCCGACGACTTCGCCTACACCGATCCGGTGGATGGCTCACTCACCAGCGGCCAGGGCCTGCGCCTATTGCTGAACGACGGCAGCCGCGTGGTGCTGCGCCTCTCCGGCACCGGCACCCAGGGCGCCACCCTGCGGGTGTACCTGGAGAGCTACGTGCCCCCCAGCGGCGACCTGGGCCAGGATCCCCAGGTGGCCCTCGGCGATCTGATCAGCGCCATCGATGCGCTGGCGGAGATCAAGGTGCGCACGGGGATGGAGCGGCCGACGGTGATTACTTGAGGGGGATTAAGAAGCGACCTTGGCAGATGTTTGTGATGCAGGAATTGGGTGGTCTTTTGAACGCTCGCCATCACCTGGCCGCAAGGTGTGCTCGGCGAAGAAGACAGCTAGGCGGAGGCGGCTCAGGTGAATGGCGTTGTTAGAGAGTGGCAGGAGTATCGGGTTCAAGAAGCGGTAACACCCTGGCAGTCACCATCGCCATTACATCTGGGCTGACCCGCTCGATAAACTTCACTTTCCTCGACCGCCAGTCAAGGCTCTTGAGTTGGTCGGACAGAACAACTCCACTCACGGCGTATCCATCAGGAACTTCCACCTCAAATGGGTACCCCTTGACCTTTGAAGTCAAGGGACAGAATAAGGCTAGTCCGACTTTGCCATTGTAGGACTTTGGAGACAAGACGAGTGCTGGTCTTCTCCCACGCTGTTCACTTTCAGCTTGCGGTGTGAATTCCAGCCATACCAAATCGCCATGATCGGGCACGTAGGACGACATCAGAATGCCTCGGCGCCTACTGCATCCCCTGTATCAACAGACGCGTGGATGTTCTCTGGCGTGACCCCCGCAAGAAGATCCGCAAGCCTGAGCTGGCTTGGCACAGAGGGCCTCAAGACCAGCTCACCATCCTTCACGGTGAGGCTGACCTCAGTGCCGGCCCCCAAACCAACTTCTTCAGCCAAGCCGCGTGGAATTCTCACGCCAAGGCTGTTACTTCTTCAGCCAAGCCGCGTGGAATTCTCACGCCAAGGCTGTTTCCCCATTTCTGAACCTTCGTCTGCATGCCACTGCAGCGGCTATACGCAGACTATACCATTCTTCACCGCGGCAGCCTGTGCCCCATCTCTCTAACTTAGAATATGCGGACCCGCGCATCACGCGAAATCCGGCGATTGCTTCATATCCCACAGGAACTTGAGCTATTATACTTGTGCCACGAACTAGGGTGCACGCACTTGCCAAGTGCCCTCGACTCCCCAGCCAGCAACTATCATATCCATGTACATATACCATGTCTATTAGTCAACTTAATCCTGCTAACGTGCTGTTGCTTAGCTAATCTCCTGCGGTATAGATTGCAATCCCTCTAAGCAAGTTTGCCCAGCTAATACAGCCGCCACTTTAAAGCCGCCAACTGCTATCTAGATTGTGGCCTATGGTTCTGTCCAACGTCTCGGTCCATCAGCTTAAAGCCGATCTTCTGGGCTGATCATTCCTCCGGGTCCACGATTCAACACATGCGTGTAAATCATTGTTGTCCAGACGTCGGTGTGGCCCAGCAGTTCCTGGATTGTGCGTATGTCATAGCCAGACTCTAGTGGATGGGTGGCAAATGAATGCCGAAAAGGATGGCAACCTGCTGGCTTGCTCAATACAGAGGCGAGTACGGCTTTTCTTACTGTCTTCTGGATCACACTGTTGTCTAGGTGTTGCCGTCCCTGGGTGCCAGTTTGTCCGTTTCTCTAGCGATACGGCTGGGGGAATACCCCTTACCATAGCCATTCCTGTGCTGCCGAAGCGTATTTCCTTGCCAGGGCATCTGGTAGCAATACTTTGCCCCATCCATCAGAGACCCTCAGCATCATGGCTTACTCAATCCTTAATCCAGTTCCATAGATCAACCGAACCACCACCGCCAGATGGGTGAGAAATTGGAGGATTTCAGCCGTGCCCATTTCCCTGGGATGGCGCAGGTGATGAAATCGAAAGAAGCTACGAATCCAGCTTTCGTAGGTTTTACCGGTCCGGGGTGCATAGCGCCGAACCTCAGTTCGTCACGGAAACTTACCAGCAGCTTTGGCCGATTTGGAAACAAGCCTGTGGAGGAGACCTGATGATACTTTAATCCAGCCTTGAGTACCACTGCGATTCAGTAAGTATGTCTGGATCATTTCTGCCTGTTCAGCGGCAGGATCCGCACCCGCTCACGGCGTTCGTCGGCTACCACCAACGCCCCTTGCTTGATTTCGGCGCCGTAGGTCTTAAGCATCGTCCCGAAGTCGAGGTCGTGGGTGAAAATCGCACAGCCGTTGGCTCTGGCCCATTGCATCAATGCCGTATCCGGCGCTCTCGGATTGCCCACCTCGGACCAGTGCACCGCCCAATGTCCGGCGGCTCGCAACAATGGGATCCATTCGGTCGAAATGTTCATGTCGACCAAGAGCCTGGTCATCAGCTCATCACTAGCCCCTCTTCCCGCTCTTCTAGGCGCCAAGTTGCATAGGCCAGGGCTTCATCAATATCGGCAGCTTCCAGTTGCGGGTAGGCCTGCAGAATCCGCTCGCGGCTGCTGCCGCTGGCGATCAGCCCCACGACCGTGCCCACCGTGATGCGCAGCCCGCGGATGCAGGGCTTACCGCCCATCATGGCGGGATCGTGGCTTATCCGAACAAATGCCATGGATCCATAGTAGGCAGTGGCAGCCGGTTCGCCGCCCAAAGGGCGACAACTGGTCCAGGCCCTGGTAACCCATGCAAATACTGATCTTTGCCCCACTAGGCGCCGGATCCCCATCTGGTAGCTATCACTGGTGATGACCGTCAATCCGGACGTCCATGGACTCCGCCAAACTGTTTCTTTCAGGCCACTGTCAGGCAGTACACCTACCGAAGCAATACCGCTTCCCTGGCAACGAGGTGGCGGTCCAGCATTTCGGCAATGGTGTGCTGCTGTTGCCGATCGACGATCCTTGGCCGATGCTGGAGGCCGGCCTGGAGGCCTTCGAGCCGTGGTTTGTGCTCAGCTGTGACCAGCCCGAGCAGCAGAGGCGCGATGCGAACGATCCATGACCCGCGAATTTGTCCAGGTGCCTGGCCTGCACCTGGTGAACTGGGTGCCCGCTATTCCTTAAGCAGAATCGTTCATGCGGCGGAACCCGCTGGCGCTCAACCCCAAACCCCCCCCCGCACCTCCCCACACTCTCTAAGCACCCCCTCCAGCCCCTGCCAATCCTCCAGCTCCACCAACTTCTCCAGCCCAGCAATCGCCTCCCGTTAACGCCCCAGCGCCGCCAGTAATTCAGTGCGGTTGCAGCGGGCCATCAAGGTTCCTACGTGGGTTGGGGCGTCGCAGCGGCGCCAGCGGGCTCCCACCGTTGTCGCCAACTGGTGCTCCGCATCGAGGGCCTCCGGGTCGGTGTTGGCTTCGGGAGTGGCCACCCAGGGGCGACCTCGAAACAAACCTTTTTCGCCCGCCTCCACCCCCGAGCGGGGCTGGTGCCCGCCATGGGATGGCTGGCGACAAAGTGGCGTAGCCGGTGGCCCTAGGTTTACAGAATGGGTTGCTTTTCCGAGCCCACATCGGTGACGATCGCCCAGTCGCAACAGGGTTCCAGGCAGCTGTCTCAGCCCCCGTGAACAGAGCCAGCGTGCCTCTGGCTCCTTACTCCAACGGGCAGGGGTAGAGGCTTTCAGAAGCCCCTTCCCCTGCCCGCACCAAATCGCTCAACGTTCAACAGCAGACCGACGGATCAGACACCCGAAGAGCGTCGGATGCGACGCCGCAGCTGGCGGCTCAGGCCGAAAGCTGTTGCGGCACCCGCCAAAGGCAGGGGGGCTGGCACGGTCACAGGGCCGGCTTCGACTTTCTCTACCGTGAAGTCGTCGATTTGGAGAACGCCACGATTATCCGGATCTACTGTAGAAACAAGAATGGGAACATTGGCGGCAGCAATAAACTGATTGGTGAAGAACTTTAAACCTGTGGCTGAATTGTCGTTTTGAACGGATTGAAGAATGCCTTGTAAATAAGTTGTAGAGCTATCTAACGCGTCAAAGGTGTATGCTAGGTTGTAAGATAATATTTTGACTTTCGTATCAAAGGTCATTTGGAAGCTTGAGTAATTATTAGTAGGGCCGTCACCTCGTTGGCAAGGCTGATAGGGGCCGGATATATATATGCCATTACAAAATATGGCAAGACCCTCGGAATCCGCAGCGGAATTCGAGCCTGGGTTGTTGAAGGAGTCGATGGTTAAGTTGATGCCGTCAACCGATTTTGTCAGCACCGTTTGGCCGTCGTCGTCGGCGCTAAAGGTGAAGGTGGTGGGGGCCGCTTGAACAGCGCTTGCCGAGGCAAGCATGGCCGCAAGGCCAAGGAAAGTTAAGGATTTGTTCATGTGAATAAAAAATTCATTACGACAGTATTTATATTTGATCCCTATGGGGGGGTGACAGTCAGTTGCCTCGCTGGCACAGGCTCTCCCCTTTTCCACGCACTGGCAACACCCGTCGGTGGACAACGCCCCAGCTCAACCCAAAAATCCCGCCCGTAGCTCCCTGCAGTCGCTGAGAGCTTCCGCGAGCCCCTGCCAATCCTCCAGCTCCACCAACTTCTCCAGCCCCGCAATCGCCTGCCGATAACGCCCCAGCGCCGCCAGCAATTCGGATCGATTGCAGCGCGCCATCAACGTGCCCAGTTCCGGGTTGCCCCCCCCGACGCGGGTGGTATCGGCAAAGCCACTCGAAGCCAGATCCCGCACCAGGCTCTCCAATCCGCTGGCCTGCCCCCCGCAGTCGGCGGTCTGCAGCAACGCCGCCCCCACCAGCACCGGCAGGTGCGAAATCAGCGCCACGGCCCGGTCGTGGGAGGGGGCGTCGCAGCAGAGCCAGCGGGCTCCCACCGTGGTCGCCAATTGGCGCACAGCTTCGAGGGCTTCCGGGTCGGTGTCGGCGTCGGGCGTCGCCACCCAGGGGCGCCCTTGAAACAGGCCCTTTTCGCCCGCCTCCACCCCCGAGCGGCTGGTGCCGGCCATCGGATGGCTGGCCACAAAATGCCGCAATCGCGGTCCCCAGGCCGCCAGGACGGGTTGCTTGGCGATGCACCAGGGCGTGCACCTCCGCTCCGGATTCCTGTAGATCGAGGCCCAGGCAGCCGCCGATCAGGCCCAGCCCCACGATGCCCACCGGCTGGGAGCGCCCCACTGCTGTCATCAACGCTGCCGTGCCGATATCAGCCCCTTCCTACGATCCATCGATGTTGGAAGCCAGCGCCCACCACCACCTCAAGGCCCTGCTGCGGCGGGAAGGGGCCCAGCGCTGGCCCCACCACCTCAGCCTCAGTCGCCTGGTGGCCCGCAGCCTGCGGCGGGGCGACCAGACCCTGCTGCGCCTTTCTCCAGGCACCGATCCCAGCTGGTGGATCAGCCTGCTGGTGCCCCTGGCCCTCAGCGAATCCCCCCTGGCCCTGGTGGTCAGCGATGAGCGCCGCCGGCGCCTGTTGCAGGTGGAGTGGCCCCGGCTGCGGGAGGCGGGGCTGGATCTGCCCTGTTGGGAGGGCCCGACGGCCCCGCCGCCCCAGTGCCTGTGGCTGCTGAATCCCCAGGAGTTGCTCAGCGTCTGGAGTGGCGCGGCCCTGGCCGATCGCCAGTTGGTGATCCCGGAACTGGAGATGTTGGAGCCGCGCCTTCGGCAGGCGATGGCGGTAGTCCTTGAGCCCCGGGACTGGGATCGGCTGATCCGGGCCCAGCCCGCCGCCGAAGCCAGCCTGCTGGCGCTGCACGAGCGCCTCAGCCGCCGCCTCCTGGCCCAGCCCCGCCATCCCCTCGCCCCCGCCCGCCAGGTGGTGGCCCTGGCGCCCGAAGAGGAGGCTCCCCTGCGCCATCTGCTGCCCCTGTTGCCTCCCCCCCCCGATCCCTGGCCCGCCTGGCTGGCCGCCGCCGATCCCCATTGGTGTGGCTGGGCCGTGGTCGAACCCTCCCTGCTGCAGTGGCAGTTGCATCGCCAGCCCCTCCAGCCCCTGCGTGAGCTGATGGGTCTGCTCCAGGGCCGCGGCGCCGTGCTGGTCGGCGAACTCACCAGCGAGCGCCTGGGCGGTGTTTCGGCGGCCAGCCTTGGCCTCCAACCCCAGGTTGTCGTTGATCTGGCCGATCCGCCCCTGGCCGACCCCCTGCCCCTTTATTTGCCCCTGCGGCAGCCCCTGCCCAACAGCCCCCACTACGGCGAGCACCTGCTGGACCACAGCCGCCGCCTGGTGCTGGGTCAGGCCGGGCTGACGGTGGTGCTGTTGGATGACCAGGCCCTGCGGCTGGGACTCACCAGTGCCCTGGCGGCCGAATTTGGCCGGCGCGTCTGCCACGAGGGCACCGCCCCCGAAAGCAATGGCGTGGTGTGCTGCCGCTGGAGTTGGTGGCTGGAACACCAATCCCGCTTGCCGTTGCCCGCCCAGGTGGTGGTGGCCCTGCTGCCGATCGCCAGCCTGGAGGATCCCCTCACGGCGGCCCGGGTCGCCCAGCTGCGGCGCCAGGGCCAGGATTGGTTCCGCGAACTCCTGCTACCCGAAGCCCTCAACCTGATGCAGCGGGGGCTGGCTGGCCTCAGGCGCGGCGGAGGGCGGCTGGCGGTGCTGGATGGGCGGCCCCGTTCCCGTGGCTGGGGGCGCCAGGTGTTGACCGCCCTCGAGCCCTGGGAGCCCCTCACCCGTTTGTTACCGGGCTGAGCGCGGCCTAGCCAGCGTCCCTAGGCTCACTCCAGTTGCTGCCTGCATGGATGGGGGAAGCCAAGCGTCGCGCTATTCAGGGTTTGCCACCCCGCCAAATCAAGCCCACCACCAAGGGCAAGGACAAGGGCGACGCCAAGGTCGACGATTCACCCCGACTGCTGCCCTGGCTGCCCTTGAGTCGCAACCAGGCCGATCGGTTTGTGTCGGTCAGCACCCGTGGCGCTTGGATTGGCATTTCGGCCCTGGTGTTGTTCTGGCTGACGGTGCGGTTCATCGGCCCGGCCGCCGGCTGGTGGCACCTCTCCGATGGCTGAATCCCTTAGCAGACCCTGGGTGGGCAAATGCCCACCTGCCACCCCTGAAAACGGAAGAAAACCTTAGGATTGTCAAATCTCCCCCTAGGGCCCATGTTTCCCCGCCTCGCTGAGCAGTACCGAGCCCTGATCCAGGATCTGGTCTTGAGCCTTCAGGCCCTAGCCGAATCCATGCGGCAGCAGGGGCTCGTGGCCACTTGTTATGTGTGTCGCGATGGCGCCGATGGCGAAGGGGCCTCCTTTGTGGCGGACCTGGGCGATGGCCACATGGTGCGTTTCCTTGTCTCCAATTTCGGCATCAGCTGGGTGGAGTCCCGCGACGGCCACGAGCTCGTCAAGCTCGAGGGCGCCGACGCCATCCACGAACTGCATCGGGTGGCCCGGACCTTGAAGGAAGCCTCCCTTGTCGACCGTCTGCCCCTGGCGGACGCGGCCTGAAGCAAAGGGCCCACCATCCTTAAGGGTGTTGGGCCCGGGCTGGTCGCGGGGGGACCCGCGGTGAATCGGCTGGCCCTCAGACCTCGGCCAGGTCGCTGGGGGCCAGGCTGTCGTCTTCCTCCTCCAGGGAGGCCCCATCGGCCGTGCTGGCGGCCAGCTTGGCGGCCGCTGCCAGGGGCTTCATGGAATTGGCAGTGACCTCCTGACCCTCGGCGAGGCGGCGCCGGGTCTGGGCTTCGATGGTGTCCTTGGGGCCGGGATTCTGTTCGAGCCAGGCGATCGTGTTGTCGCGGCCCTGGCCGATGTTGTCCCCCTCGTAGCTATACCAGGCGCCCTTGCGGGTCACCACCCCGGTTTCTTCAGCCAGGTCGAGCACGCAACCCACGGTGCTGATGCCCCGACCAAAGAGGATGTCGAATTCGGCGATGCGAAAGGGAGGAGCCACTTTGTTTTTGGCGACCTTGACCTTCGCCCGGATGCCGTATTCCTCGGTGCCCCGTTTGAGGGTTTGGATGCGGCGGATATCCAGCCGCACCGAGGCATAGAACTTGAGGGCATTGCCCCCGGTGGTGGTCTCGGGGTTGCCGTAGGTCACGCCGATTTTCTGCCGCAGCTGGTTCAGGAAAATGACCGTGCACCCCGATTTACCGATGTTGCCGGTGATCTTGCGCATCGCCTGGCTCATTAGCCGGGCCTGGCTACCCACGGCCAGGTCCCCCATCTCACCCTCGATTTCGGCCCGGGGCGTCAGGGCGGCCACCGAGTCGATCACGACGATGTCGACCGCAGCGGATCGCACCAGTTGGTCGACGATTTCCAGGGCCATCTCGCCGGTGTCGGGTTGGGACACCAGCAGATTGGCGATGTCCACCCCCAGGGCTGCCGCATAGACCGGGTCGAGGGCATGCTCGGCATCGACGAAGGCGGCTACGCCACCACGGCGTTGGACTTCGGCGATGGCATGCAGGGTGAGGGTGGTCTTACCGGAGCTTTCGGGTCCATAGACCTCCACCACCCGCCCCTTGGGGTAGCCGCCACCCAAGGCCAGATCAAGGGTGAGCGCCCCGGTGGGAAAGGTCTCCACCCGCATGCGGGAGGCATCGCCCAGGCGCATGATCGAGCCTTTGCCGAAATTGCGCTCGATCTGGGTGAGGACCAGGCCCAGGGCCTTGTCCCGCTCGGCGGCGGCGCGGACATCCGCCGCCGAGGCGCTGCCGGAGCTGGCAGAGGCGGCGGCGGCCTTGGAATCGACAGGCATGGGGAAGGGATCGGTAAGGGGAACGGGCTGCGCCGGTGACAGAAAGGACCCTGGAGGGCGGAGGCCTGGATGGGGGACGCCGCACCGGCGGAAGGTGGGGGCAGGCGGGCCCGGAGTGGGCGCCATCCTGTGGCCTTCTCTTGGTTAGTGCCACCACTCGGGGCCGGCGTCCCAATGGCGCGTAGTACGGGCGTACTCTAGCGCTTGTTGGCGTTGCTGCCAGGGGCTGGGGCCGGGGATCCCCAGGTTTCCAGGGGACCCCGGAAGTGGGTGGCATCCAGCCAGTCAATGCCTTGAGTGGTTAGCCCCTCGCCATCGCCGGGGGCCAGATAGCCCCAGGCCGCCAGCCAGCAGCGCACCGTCGCCAACTCGGGGCAGGCGCGAACCTCAGCCAGGGTGGCCCGCCGGTCCTCGATGAACCACAGGGGGCCTGCATGGGCTCCAGGTTCGGCTAACAGACGTTTCAGCACTTCGGTTTTAGGGCCCTGTTCGTGGCCATCGAGGCCGGCGGGCTCCAGACCTGCCGCCTCCAGCAGCTCGCGAGTGAAGGCCGCCCCCTTGGTGGTGAGCACCCTCCAGGCGGCGCCCTCATGGCGGAGGCGATCCAGCCTCTCGACCACGCCCGGGTAGAAGCGGTGGCGGGCCAGCCAGCCGGCCCGATCGCTGGCAATGGCCTGGGCTCGCACCTCCTCAAGGGCCCGTTGCAGCGGGGCCGGTTGCCAGCCCCAGCGCTCCAGGGCCCGGGCCAGGAGCGCTGCGTAGCTGGCGGCTGTTGGGGGAACAGGGTCAGGGGTGGCGCGGCCCAGCTCGGCGGCCACCAGCACCATCTCCCAGCCCTTGTGGATGAGGGGACGCAGCTGGCGGAAGGCCAGGGGCACCGCCTCCGGCAGGGGCCGTTGCGGCGGGTCCTTCAGCAGCTCCAGGGCTGCGCGGCGGGACGACCACCAATATTCCTCCATGCCGTCGACCAGCACTCCGTCAAAATCAAAGACGAGCAGCGGTGCCGGAACCAAGGACACAGCAGGAGCTTCAAAACTGGGCCGCTAGGATTCGAACCTAGGAATGGCGGGACCAAAACCCGCTGCCTTACCGCTTGGCGACGGCCCAACGAGAGAATCTTCCGGTGGGCTGTCCGCTGGGGAACAACTGGCGGGGATTCTTGGCACCGACTTTCACCGGTACTAAGCCAGTAACCCACAGCGGCCGGTCCTTCGTCAACTCGCCCCGCTCCTCAGGCGGGAAACACCCGCAGTCGCTGCTGGTTCCCCCTGCCGAAGACCGCACAGCGCAGGCGATAACGACCCACCAATTCGGCCTGCATCTGCCGCACCCTCTCACTGCGGGGCAGCAGTTCCACGGGGCGCCCCTCCGGCAGCACCACCCGTTCGACGGCCAGGCGGCATTCCTCCAGGGCCCCATGGCCGTCATCGAGGGCCTGGGGTGGGGACGACGGGGCACTGGCGTTGCTCCCATCGCTTGATTGGGCCGACCCCTGGGGCCTGGTCTCGTCCCGGCCGGAGCGGGCCAACAGTCGCTCCAGGGCCCGTTGGATCAGGTGGGGGCTGTCGCTTTTGATCACCAGGATCGGCCGTCCAGCC
>JAPLIF010000376.1 GCA_026389255.1 Cyanobacteriota bacterium | reverse complement strand
GCCTATGGCGCCGGCATGGCGGCATGGGGGGACATGACCGTGCGCATCCGGCCGACATCGGTGGGCTCGATCAACAACCTGGCCCTGCACCTCAGCCTCGAATCCCCGGCCGACGGCCGCGGTGACACGGCGAGCCACAGCGGCAACAGCGACGCCCAGTACCGCAGTGCTGCCGCCCAGGTGCTGCTCTGGCAGGCCCGCTACGGCATTCCCCTCAGCCGGGTCACCAGCCACGCCGCCGTCGACCGCAGCCACAGCCGCTATGACCCCCGCAACTTTCGCTGGGAACGTTTCGACGCGGCCTGGCAAAAGGCGGCCCAGACCTGCGGTTTCGGGGCCTATGACACGGGCCGGGCCACGCTTTGAAGCCAGCCCTAGGGCTTATGAAAGGGGAACCTGGCGGAAGGATTGCCGCCGGAAGCGCTGCCGGTTGGCAGGGTGTCGAGGAAATAATCGGGATGGCCACCCAGCTGCTGAGTGATCGAGGGGGCTGGCCGGCGTTGTTGCCAGCGATCGCGGATCAGCTGGCGGATGAGGGTGCTCTTGTCCTGGCCTGTGGCGGCCAAAAGCTCCTGGAGGCAGCGTTCGGTTTCGCTGTCCAGCCTGACGGTGAATGGCATGGACCCCAGACCCAACGCTGTCTTACGGATAATTCAACTGTAATACGGTTGCCTTGCCGCCCGCGGTATCTAGCGATGGGCTCTCGTTAGTCGTGGCCGCAGGAATCGCGATCCCTGCGGCCGAGCTGGCGGAGGTAATCGGCATCGGCAGGACTGGTGCGCCGGCCAGAGCCGCCGAACCGGGACCGCCGCCATCCGCTCTGCAGCAACTGCAGCAGGGAACGATCTGATCCAGACCGCCGGGCCAGGGCGGCAAAACCGATGGCCAGCGCCAGGCTGGCGAGGGCATTGCGCAGCAGCTCCGGCAGCAGAAGCAGGGTTGTTCGGGGCTGGCTGGCCTCGCGCTCGCGCTGGATCTGCAGGGCCGCCTGATCGAGCACGGCAGCCACCTGGGCCGCCCCATGGCGCACCTGGTTCAGGATCTGCTCGGGCTCAGGCCAGCGCAGCAGCGATGGCGTCAAGACTGGAAACCGTGTCGAGCCCCTGGCGCGCTAAACCACAAACCCCAGGATCTGCCCCACGATCTCGAGCACCTGATCCAGCCTGTCGTTGCTGAGGGAGCCCATGGGATGGGGCCGGGCACCCCGGGCCTTCCAATCAAAGGACTTGATCTGGTGGCAGAGCACAAAGCTGTGGGCCTCCGGCCGCTCTGGAATCGGCCCCAGATCCACCGCCAGGGAGGACCCGTGGTTGTAGGCCGCCGATGTCATGGCGCATCCCACCACCAGTCCCACCGAGGCATGGAAGGGGGCGGTGGAGAGCACCAGAAAGGGATGGTGGTCCTTCATCTCCCGTCCGGCCTGGCGGTTGTGGTCGATCCAGATCACCTCGCCCCGATCGGGCACCCAGGGGTCTGAGGGCCGCGGCGGGGTCATTCGATGACCTCTGTGCCGATGGGATCCCAGGCCATCGCTTCAGGGGCCTCGCCTGCCATGGGCGCGTAGGCCGCCAGTCGCTCCGCCAGGGAGAGCCGGGGCTGGACGGGCCGGATCAGCACCCCATCGGCCAGCACCTTGAGTTCCACGGTCTGGTTGTCGTGAAGCCGGGCCTCACGGGCGATGGCGGCGGGCAACCGCACCCCAAGGGAATTTCCCCAGCGGCGCAGATCCTGGCGAGGGAGCTGGAAGGCCATCCGGTGCCGAACGTTTAGCCATTAGTTTAGACGTCCCTGCCGGGGCGGCTGGAACATGACTGGCTCGCCAGGCCAGGCAAGGACCGCGGCCAGGCTGATCTCACGCGCGTGCCCCGCAGGGTGGGCTAGCGGAACAGGATCCCGCCGGAGACTGGATCGAGCTGGAGCTCCATTCCCTTGATCTGAGCGCTCAGTTTGGGGGAGAAATCGATCAGCCACCTGCTGCCAATCATCACGGGGCCCCAGCTCGCGCAGCAAGCCCCAGGAGCCTGGATGTCGTCGGCCTGCGCCGCCAAACCGGGAACGCCGCCAGGTGCTCTGCAGCTCCTGCAGGAGCGAGAGATCGCTGCCAGGCCGCCGGGCCAGGGCGGCAAAGCCGAGGGCAAGCGCCAGGCTGGCGAGCGCGTTGCGTAACAGCTCGGGCAACAGGCGCAGGGGTGTGCGGGGCTGGCCGGCATGGCCAAACGATTGGCCCATGCAGCAACCCTTGGCCGATTGGGTAGTCCTTTGGGGGCGTTGCTTCACGGAGCCCCCTTATTCCGGGCGTACTCACGCCCTTCTCAAGGGTTCCTAATCCCAGCTGGCGTGATGCGCCAGGCGGCGGCGCCCATCCAGGGCGGGGCAGGCGCTCAATTGGTCCTGTGTGACACCGGCCATCAGCCGCCCGCCAATCCCAGGGCGGCCCTTAACGCCTGCTCCAAAGCGTTCATTTCAGCAGCGCTCAACCGGGTCAGAGGCCCTTCACCGATGCGGTTCCGGTCCAGGGCTCGGGGTTGCTCCGCCATGGCCCAGCATTCGCGCAGCAAGCGGTCGCGGGCGGGGATCGGCACCCGCAGGGCTTCAGCGCCGCGGCGCCGCTGGCTGGTGAGGGGCACCACCAGCAGGGTGGCGAGTCCCGCTTCGGTGAGCGCATCGGCCTGGATCACCACCACCGGCCGCACCTTGCCCACCTCAGCCCCCTGATTGGGGTTGAGGCGGGCCACCCACACTTCACCGCGGCGCATCAGCGCCACCACGGTTCGGCCGAGGCTGCGTTCGCAGGCGCCTCAGCACCGGCCAGGGCCTCGTTTTCCGCCACCAGGAAATCGGCGGCGATCTCCCGGGCCTCCGCGCAGGCGCCCGCATCGCTGGCCAACGCCACGGCGGCCAGCCTCAGGGCCGCTTGGGCCCGTTCTTCCCGCCGCTGGTAGAGCAGGGTTTCCAAGGCCTGGCGCAGCAGCTGGGAGCGGGGTTGGCCACTGAGTCGCGTTTCCTCACTGAGCTGTTGTTCCAGGTGATCTGGAAGTCGGAGGCTTACAGCACCCATGGAACACCGTGGACGTGATACAAAAAGCTTACGTCATGTATGCCAGCTTGTATTTCAGTGGGAGGCGATCAGCTCCCAAGAGCGGCAACTGGCGTGCTGCAGGGCGTCGGCGAAGACGAGGCCAGCGCGCAGGCCTGCGACGGCCTGTGCCTGGCAGGGGCGATCTTCCAGAGTGAGGTTCTCCAGGCTCAGCAGGTGGTTGAAGACCTTTCCCTGCGGCGAGCCCTCAGACCCCGATCGGCAGCTTGCCCTTAACGGGCTCGGCCAGCAGGCGAGCCATGCCGCTGGGATCCTGGATGTCCAGACAGAGCAGGGTGGGGCCGATGAACTCCATGGTGTAACCATCGCACTCCACGACCAGATCAGGGATGCCCCGCAGGGAGGGGTGGCGGTACAGGATCGCCCCGGATTCTGGATCGAGCCGAAGCTCCATTCCCTTGAGCTGGGCACTCAGTTTGGTGGGGAAATCCATCGGCCAGCTCCTCGGCGATTGGTCACGGTGCGTTCGTCGCTCGGATAAGTCGTCACGACCCTGTCCCTATCTTTGCTCAGGATCACGATCCATGGGATCTCCACGTTTGAGTGCCGCTCGCCAGCTCACCAGCCGGGCTCCATCAATCCCGTAGGTCTCGAGTTTGTCGGCGGCGTGACGGGTGAGCTGCAAACCGCTCCACCAGGCTGGGCCAAAGCATCTTCCTGCAGATTATGGGCCCATGGGATTGGGGCCCATCGCCAGGCTGGCGAGGGCATTGCGGAGCAGCGCGGGCAGCAGGGGCGGGGTGTGCGGGGCTGGGCGACATGGCCAAACTCAGGGGGCAGATCGCAGAACAGGAAGTGCCGCTTATAGCTGCCACAAAAAAGCCCCGACGAAGGCAGGGCCGTGAATGAAATCAGGGCTGCAATCAGGCCTGGGGCGGGGTGATCAAAGGAGCGGTAATGCGCTTGCGCAGGCGGCGGCTCCAACCGAACGCTGCGCCAACCCCGAGACAAGGCAGGGGTCCGGGGACGGGGGGAGTGATGAAAACATTGATGGATTCTGTGGTGCCATTGAGGGTCCAGGTGCCGATCAGGCCTGTTGTGGTGAAGCCGAGACTTGCGAGGGTTGCGCCGTTGTACGTGGAGCTACTGACAATGGGAGTATTGGAAAGGTAAGACGGATCAAGTCCAATACCGGAGAAGGAGCCCCAAAGAATTGTGGATATCCCAGAGAAGATGGACGAAGCAGCCTGAACGCTTCCGTTGAAGGAAGTAGGGCCGGAGATTTTGAACGCCGCCACATTTGAGGAAATGTCAAATCCAGTGCAAATAACTGCAATGGATGATAAAATAACTCCTTCATTTTCACAGGCAATTGAGTTGCCAAGAGCCTCTGCACCGGTTAAATTGAGGCTGCCATTCGTCTGAACAACCACATTTCCCGCGGATTCAAAAATGTTGTAGGTCAGAAGTGCCTTGGCCTGCCCTTGGCTCAGCAGCAAGGCGGCCGGTGCGGCCAGCAAGGGCGAAAAACGCTTGCAGCGTTGGGCGAAAGTGTGCAAAGGCATGATGGCTGGGTGGGCGCACGAATCCGAAGA
>JAPLIF010000201.1 GCA_026389255.1 Cyanobacteriota bacterium | reverse complement strand
CAGGGCATGGGAACCTGATCGGCATCCACACAGGCCAGGGCGATGGCCAGGGCCCCCAGCTGGCGAGCATGGCTCAGTGCGCCCAGCACATAGGGGGTGGTGCCGCCGGCGGCGATGCCCACGAGGGCATCGGCGGCCGTAAAGCCACGCTCCTGTAGGTCGGCAGCCCCCGCCTCAAAGCGATCTTCCAACCCCTCGGAGCTGCGCAACAGGGCCGGGGCACCGCCGGCCAGCACCCCCTGCACCAGTTCGGGGGGGGTGCAGAAGGTGGGTGGGCATTCGGCCGCATCCAGCACGCCAAGCCGGCCGGAGGTGCCGGCGCCGAGATAAAAAAGGCGACCTCCCTGGCGTAGCCGATCGCTGATCGCGTCCACCGCCGCCGTCAGTTGGGGGGCAGCGGCCGCCACCGCCCGTTGGGGTTCCAGATCGTTCTGGCAGAAGAGCGCCACCATCTCGGTGGTGCTGAGTTCATCGAGGCTTTCGCTGAGGGGGTGGGCCTGCTCGGTGAGCAGGTGGCCCCGGTTGGAATCGGGTCGGCTCACAGCAGGCCCTCCAGGCGACGGCGAAAGGCTTCGACTTCAGGATCCTCGCTGGGCCCGTCCGGTGGCGGTGGCTCTGCGGCGCTGGCGTCCTGTTCTTTCCAGCGTTCCACGTCCATGTTGTTGACAGGGGGTGCGATCAGGAGTCGATCCTCCTCGCTGCTGGGCATGAAGCCGGCGGGAACGAACCTGGCTTCATAGCCAGCTTGTTCGCAAAACAGTTCGACTTCGCCCCGCTCGAGGGTTTCGACGCAGGGCACCGGAAAATCCTGGGCCTCGAGTAAGCCGGCGTAACGCTCGGCATCATCAGCCGCCTCAAACAGCAGCACGACCGTCTGGCCCTTGACTTCGATCGAGTGGATGCCCTCCTGATCGCTGCCGGGGTCAAAGAGCAGCACATGCACGGGCATCGCCGAGGGGTCTATTACGGTCACGGCGGAATCGGTCTTTCTGCCTCTTCAGTTTCCCATTTGTGCCGAACTGGCTTAAGGATCCGCCGCTTCGGCTGCCGTCTGAAGTTCCAGCAGTCGGCGATAGAGGGCCTGTTCGGCCTCGCCGAGGCTGGCGGGGACAACGATGCGCAGTTCGACGATCTGATCGCCGACCTCGTCGCCCTGGCGCAGGCCCCGGGCACGCAGCCGCAGCAGCCGGCCGCTGCTGGAGCCGGCAGGAACCCTCAGGCGCACGGGCCCATCCAGGGTGGGCACCACGGCATGGCAGCCCAGGACGGCTTCCGGCGCCGAGAGTTCGAGGCTGTAGTGGAGCCGCAGGCCCTCGACCCGGAGCCCTTCGGGGGTACGTACGCGCAGTTGCAAAAAGTGGTCCCTGCCGCCAGGGGCCACGCCCTCCAGGCGCAGGCGCCAGCCATCCCCGGCCCGGGGCGGTGTCCACACTTCCACCACGGTGCCATCGGGTAGATCGAGCTCGACCCGCTCCCCGGCGAGGGCCTGCTCGGGCGAAAGGGCGACGACACTTTCCTGGTCCGTACTGGCCCGCACCGGCGGTGGCGGGGCCGGGGAGGGCGTTACCGCGGCGGCGCCGAAGGGCCCCCAGCGGGGCACCCAACTGCGGGGCGGGTCTTCCCCGTTTTCGCCATCATCGACGGGGGGCGCTGCGGGGGCGGGGTCTTCCCGGTCCGATGGGCCCGGTCGGGTGCCGAAGAGGGTGTCGAGGTAATCCTGAAACTCAGGAAAACCGTTGGCAAACGGGGCGTCTCGATCGATGGGCCCATCGTTGAGGCCTTCGCCGGCCTCCCAGAGCCGACGCCTCAGGGGGTCAGAGAGAACCGCATAGGCCTCATTGACCAGCTTGAAGCGTTCTTCGGCGACGGGATCGTTGCCATTGAGGTCGGGATGCCAGCGGCGGGCCTGCTCCCGAAACGCCTGCTTGAGCAGGACCCCATCGGCGCCAGGGGCCACATCCAGCACCTGCCAGTAATCAACAGTGACGGCCATCAACCCAGCGAAGTGACGTCATGGCATTCAGGGGCCATCGTTCCAGGGATCCTGGGGCCCCGGGGGACGGCGCCGGATTTCGGGGCGTGGCTCCTGGGTTTGCCGATCCCAGTTCCCGTCGCTGCGGGGCGGATCACGGCGGGTTCCCAAGGGACGTTCGCGGCGGTCGAGGTCCCTCGGATCCTGGTCCCTTGGGTCCTGATCCCTCGGGTCTCGGTCTGAACGGTCCTGGCCGGGGCGGTCCCAAGCGTCGGCATCGCGGCGCCCGTCCCGCCGCTCGGGGGAATCCAGGGGGTCCCGATCCCAGCGCGCCGGCTCGCGCCAGTCGCGGTTGGCGGTGGGGTTGTCCCAGGCCTTGGGACCAGGGGCGCGGAAACGGTCCGCCCCATAGGAGGGGTTGCGCATCGGAGTGCCCCAGGGATCGGAGCGCCCGTCCCGGTCCCAATCGTCCCAGTCGTCATCGGCAAACAGTTCATCCTTGATGGAGCCCAGGGTGTTTTTCAGACCCTGGAGGGGACCACCCTCCGGCCGGCGTTCACCCATCAGGCGGCGGTTGAGTCCAAACAGGGCTTCCTGCAGGCCGCTGACCGCCAGTTCCAGTTCGGGGGGCTCCTCCTGGCGCAATAGATCCTGAACCTCTCGGAGCGCCAGTTCGACCGCCCGCTGTTGGCGTTCGGCGCCGTAGGGACCCAGCTCCAGGGCCGCATCCCGAAGCCGGCGTTCGGCTTGGGCCACCAGGGTCAGGGCCCGGTTGCGGCGATCGAGGTGGCCGAAACCTGCAACAGGCCATTGGCATCGATGTCGAAGGACACCTGCACCTGGGGAACGCCGCGGGGGGCTGGAGGGATGCCGGAGAGGCGGAAGCGACCGAGGGATTTGTTGTCTTCCCCCATCTGGCGTTCGCCCTGCAACACATGGATTTCCACCGAGGACTGGTTGGCTTCCGAGGTGCTGAAGACATCGGATTTGCGCACCGGAATCGCCGTATTGCGCGGAATCAGCACCTTCATCAGGCCACCGATGGTTTCCAATCCGAGGGAGAGGGGCGTGACGTCATTGAGCATCAAATCCCGCAGTTCGCCGGTGAGGATGCCGGCCTGGACGGCGGCGCCGATGGCCACCACCTCATCGGGATTGACGGATTGGCAGGGCTCCCGCGGCACCAGGGTGCGCACCATTTCCTGCACCATCGGCATGCGGGTGGCGCCCCCCACCAGCACCACATCCTCGATGGAATCGGCGTTGAGATTGGCATCCCCCAGGGCCTGCTGCACCGGCCGCAGCAGGCGGTCTAGGAGATCGGGGCAAAGCGCTTCA
>JAPLIF010000032.1 GCA_026389255.1 Cyanobacteriota bacterium | reverse complement strand
GCGGCGGCCGGGTGATGGTGCAGCAGGGCCTGTTTGAGCGTTTCCCGGTGCAAGCGGTGTATGGCCTGCACAACTGGCCCGGCCTGGCGGAAGGGCGTTTCGCCGTGCGCGAGGGCCCGATGATGGCGGGCTGCGACCAGTTCGAGATCGAATTGCGGGGCCGCGGCTGCCACGCCGCCATGGCCGAGGAGGGGATCGATCCGATCGTGGCCGGCAGCGCTTTGGTCCAGGCCCTGCAAACGATCACCAGCCGCAACATCGCCGCGGCCGATGCGGCGGTGGTGAGTGTCACCCAGTTCCACGGCGGCGAAACCTGGAATGTGATTCCCGCCAGCGTGGTGCTGCGTGGCAGCCTGCGCTATTTCCGCAACGAGGTGCGGGACACCATCCATCGGCGCCTGCAGAGCCTGTGCGATGGCGTGGCGTCGGCCCATGGGGCCCAGGCCGAACTGCGGCTGATTCCCGGCTATCCCCCCACCGTCAATAGCGCCGCCGAAGCGACCACCGCAGCTGCCGCCATGGCGGCCGTCGTCGGGGCCGATCGGGTTGACACCCACCTCCCCCCGACCATGGGGGCCGAAGATTTCGCCTACATGCTGCAGGCCCGTCCCGGGGCCTACGGCTGGATCGGCAATGGCCCGGGCACGGGGGGCTGCCTGCTGCACAACCCCCGCTACGACTTCAATGACGCCGTGCTGGCCATCGGCGCCAGCTATTGGGCCACCTTGGTGGAGCGGGTGCTGGCCACCTGAACCCCCAGGGATCAGGAGCCCAGCAGCGCCGTGCACACCAACCGCTCCTGCAGGGCCCCACCCCGCACCCGCCGCACCCGGATCACCTCGGCCAGGTGCTCGGCATCCTCGGCGATGCCGCAGAAGCGGCCCGAGCCCCAGGTGTGGAGCCAGGGCAGCCCCAGGAAGTAAAGCCCCGGGCTGGGGGTGATGCCGCGCTGGTGGGCGGGATGGCCCGCACCATCGAAGACCGGCACGTCGACCCAGCTGAAATCGCTGCTGTACCCCGTACACCAGACCACGGCCGCCAGGGGTTCGGCCGCCAGGTCGAGGGCTGGGGCAGGGCCCGGCGGTGGACTCCAGCAGGGTTCGTAGGCAGCCTGGGGAGGCGCGTCGAGACCTTGGTCGCTGATCCAGAGATCGATACTCTGGCCGATGCGGTTGAACACGGCGTCGGCCTTGTCCAGGTTCGCCTCCAGATCGTCGGCGAACTGGATGCTTTGGTCGCTGAGCTCAAGCAGGCGCCCGTGCAGTTGCATGCCATTGAGGGCATGGCGGCGTAAGTCGATGTCGTGGCCACCATCCCGACCGCTGAGGTAGTGGTTGGTCTTGGAACGCACGGCCTTGGGGTCGGCATGCTCGTGGATCGGCATGGCGTAGTAGCCCATGCGTTCCAACCAATCGACCACATCCCTGCCGCGATGCCGGCGAGGCGAGCGCGGTGCCGAACCAACGCTGAGATGGACGCGGCGACCAGCAAAAAAAAGATCTTCGGCGATTTGGGCGCCGGACTGGCCATTGCCGACCACCAGCACCGACCCCGCAGGCAATTGGTCGGGGTTGCGATAGTCGCGGGCATCAAGCTGCAGCAGGGAGGCGGTTGTGCTTGGTGCCGTGGATCGCCAACTGGTTCACCACCAACCAGTCGTTGGAAGCAGAGTCGTCAAATCCGATGACCTTGAGGCGAATGCCGACCTGTTGGTTCCCATCCATATAGGTGATGGGTAAACCCTGGGTCATCCAACGGTGGAAGTTGCGATTGGATGCCAGCAGACCAGGCACATTGGGATTTGCCAGTTGGAGCACCGCTGACTCGATGGTGCCCGCTGGGACTTCAGGGTTCAGGCGCTGGAGTGCTGAACGCAGACGCCCAGTGAGGATGACCTGCCTGAAGTCAGTGCGTTCAGGTGTGGTGCCATCAGGGGCAAGGTCAGGAGCAAAGGCATAGGCGTATCCCAGTTCCTTGAACCACTCAAGGCACTGCTGCTCCAGATGGTCTTCTGTGATGAGTGCCATCAGATGCCAACCTCCTCAAGCATCTTCTCGGCATCAGGGATTCGGATCTCCCCTGAGATGAGTTTTGGGAGGAGAGCATCTCGGGTAGTTGATAGGGATCTGCTCTCACTTCTCAACACCAAACTCTTGCCAAGCAAAGGTTCAACCACGTCTAAAAATGCTGATCGAATCATTTCAGTTCCAATACAGCAAGGAAGCGCAAGGAAATCGCTAGGGCGGATTCGCTGGTGACTGTTCGAAGTTCCTCCAGCAAGACCTGTCATCGCCTCAACGATGGCATCACTAGAAGCAAGACAGTAAGCAAATGCCCGCCCAAAAACACTCGATGTTCGACACACAAGAAACTC
>JAPLIF010000062.1 GCA_026389255.1 Cyanobacteriota bacterium | reverse complement strand
TGTAATCGTTTAATTCACCGTCGTCAAACCGCACATCCTGCAGCTCGATGATCTGGGGCTGCACAAGCTGTCCTGGCTGGAAGAACCGACGCGATTGTTCCCGGGCCTTGAGAACCAGAGCCAGACCAGCCAACTGGGTAGCGCGAGGGCAAATGTCCAGCCCATACAGATTGTGCTGCAGGATCAATCCGGGGATTTCAGCCGCCGCATAGCCTTCCTCTGTGTAGATGTGGCTGAGAAGGTCAAAGGCATAGGTGAGCATGTGCCCGCTGCCGCAGGCAGGATCGAGCAGCTTGATCTCTTCTGGTTTATTGATCCGTAGAAAATCGGTTTCTGTTTCGCCTTCGATGTAGTACGGCATTTGCTCTCGCAGCTTCGACTCCGGCCGGTTCAGTAGCCAGAGCCGCCCCAGAGAGTTCTGCACCATGTATTTCACGATCCAGTTGGGCGTGAACAGCTGGGTGGCGGCCGGAATGTCCTCCGATTTCACCACCTTGCCGATCACTTGATCCTTCTTCTCGGCGATATAGAACTGATACAGCCAGCCCAGAATCTCCACATCCTCGCAATCGCTATCACTGATCTGGCTGCGGAAGCCGCCGGCAATCGAGCCATCACTGAGCAGGTCGTCCGGTAGCAACAACTCGCTGGCATCATCCAGCCCTTCAAACAGATTCGGCAGCAGCTGGTGATAGGAGCGGCACACCGCCAGGATCAATTCGCGATACACCTCCCCCTGGGGATCGGCGCCGGCCTGGGCCGTGGGGATCCGGCCATCGAGCAGGCCCTGCAGGCGCGCCTCATCCGTGTGGGGCTGCAGTTCAGCGGGCAGGCTGCCGCTGCGCAGCAGTTTCAGCAATTCGGGCTGGGGGGCATCGAGATAGCGCAGCGCCGCCAGGCGATTGAACCAGCTGTAGGCCACCCGCTCCAGCAGCTCCTGGCGATTGGTAGCCTCCTGCTGCCGCAACTCTGCGATCGGGCCGGCGGCGCTGGTCAGCGTGTCGGCGCTGGTCTGGTGCAGCAGCAGGTCTAGCTTGCGGCCCACCGCCTCCAGCAGCTGCCGCCGCATCGCCGGGGCGAAGGTTTTGAGGGCGGCGGTGTTGACGGGCATGGAGGGGGGGGGAGTTGGGGGTGTGGAGTGCGGTGAAACCTTGTGACGTTGGTCGGGTTGGATTACCCCTCAACAACAGCGGCGCAGGCATGCAGCCTCAGGCCAAGAGCCTTGGTCACCTTGAGCACGGTGGCGAAACTTGGATTGCCATCGGCGCTGAGCGCCCGATACAAGCTCTCCCGGCTGAGACCGGTCTCCTTCGCCACCTGCGTCATTCCCTTGGCTCGGGCGATGTCCCCCAGGGCGCGGGCCAGTCCAGCCACATCATCAGGTGCCTCCTCAAGCCAGACGTCCAGATAGGCCGCCATTTCTTCTGGAGTACGCAGATGCTCGGCCACGTCGTAGGGCGAAAACGGAGTGGCAGCTGGAGTGCGAACGGGTTGGGCTTGAGTCATGGTGCATGGTCCTCAAAGTTACGGTTCAAATCAAGAGCTTTGGCAATGTCGTTGGTCTGCGTTGACTTGCTTCCTCCACCAAGAAGCAACAGCAACTGTTCTGCTCGGCTGGCGTAATACACCCGGTAACCGGGCCCAACATCGATCCTCAATTCAGATACTCCCTCCGTGAGATTGCGATGGTCGCCTGGGTTGCCATGGATCAGGCGATCCACACGCATCAAGATGCGAGCCCTGCCGGCTTGATCTCTGAGGCCATCAATCCATGCGCGATAGGCCTCCGACCTGACGACCCTCATGGCTGCACTGTAGCTCCTGGGCTACAGGTGCGCAGCACGGCGCCACACTGGGCGGGTGAGATCGTTTTCATACTCCACCACTCGCTTGCCGATCTGCAGCCGGCGGCTGATGCGCCGCTTGCCGGTGTCGAAGGTGGTGCGCCAGGGCACCTGGGTGGTGAGCCGCTCGTTGTAGCGGCGCTGCGCTGCCCCCAGCTGCCAAGAGATACCCAGTCGATCGAAGGTTTCGGCGGCCAACGCGCCCAGCGGCTGGCGAGCCATCGGGATGCCGGAGATCGGCCCAGGCGCCGCTTTGGCGTACACGCCCGTGCCAATCCGCACCAGCTTGCCCTCGGCCACCAGTTGCTTGAGCGCCCGGCTGATCTGGGCCGGGCTGCCAAAGCGCGCTAGTTCCCGCCGCAACACCACCTCGCCCGGGCGTGCCGCAATGGAGCGCTGCAGCCGCTGCTTCACGCAGGCTGGCCTGGCGGATCGTTGCCCGGGGCTGGTAGTGGCCGAAGAGCTTGCCACAGCTTGGATCTGGGCTGCTGTACATGCTCATGCTAGTCCCCTGAGCAGGAGCCAGGGCCAGCAGGTCGGTGTCGGTGAGCTGGCCCGCCTCCAGCAGCCGGGAAGCATCGATGCCGATGGGATGGAGCAGGCTGATCCCATCGGGCCAGAACTGGTGCTGGGGATGGCGGATCAGTTCGGCCACGATGGGCGCCACCACCGCCGTCGGCCGGGGTCCTCACAGGCTGATCCGATGACCCTGATCGAGCTCGGCCTGGACGGCATGGTGCAGCGCCTCCAGCCACTGCCCCAGCTCCGCCTCGTTGGTGATCTGGCTCAGCGAACAGCTCACCTTCAGAGCGGAGGCGGCCACCACCGTGATCTCGGCAGGCGGCGGGGCGTCCTTGGGGGCCGCCAAGGCCGCCATCCGCTGGAGCTGTTTGGGCACCTCCTCGGCTCGATAGCGGTTCAGGCGCAGGAGCGCCGTGCCCGGCTTGGTCGATCCCTGCACATCGCCCTTGGCCGCTGCGGTGGGCGCAAGCACCTCCGCCTGCTGCTCCGGCTCCAGCTTTTGGAAGTCGGCATCAGCCTTGAGCCTTGCCTCCTGTTCGCTGATCTCTTGCAGGGCCTGGGCCTGGGCCTGCAGCAGCCGCTGCTCCAGCTGCTGCAGCAGGCCCGTCATGGCGTTGGTGGCCTGGGGAATCAGGCCGCCGGCGTAGGGCCGATCGCTCGTCAGCAGGGTCCGTAGCGGAGCCACCAGGTCGGCGGGCAAGTCAGACAACTCATCGCCGTAGCGCAGTTCAAACGCCCGCACCTGGTCGTAAACAGCCTTCTGGTTGCCGTTGAGGAACTGCTTCAGGGGGGTGAGCAGGTCTTCCTCGGCATCCAGCCAGCTGTCCTTGAAGGTGCCCAGCTGGTTGAGCAGATAGCCGTCGTCCTTCTTGGCCATCGCTTCGGCCTGCTCGGCCCAGGGCTTCACGGCAGCCAGGAAGGGGTAGTTGGCGGCCTGGGCAGCGATCTCGCGCAGATCCTGGGCTTCTTCGGCCATCGCCATGCGGAAGGCTTCGCAGCTGCTGCGGGCATCGGTGCCAGGGCTCTGCCCGTTGAACAGCTCCTGGTGGAAGCGCTTCAGGGCGTCGATCGCGCTGGTATCGAACTGGTCCTGCTTGCGCACAGTCACGCCGCCCAGCTTGCGGCTGTTGGTGAGCGCCTCGATCACCTCCACGCTGCTGAGCAGTTCCTTCTCCCGCAGCTCCAGCTTGCCGAGGCGATACAGCCGGGCGATGAAGGTGAGGGTGGCCCAGGGGCTCCAGCCGTAGGGCTTGCGCTCGAAATGGCGAACCAGCGCTTCTGCGCTCAGCCGCTCGGCTTGGTTTTTGCTCCGTTCCACTTCCACCAGCACCTCCTGCTCGGCTTCTGACAACTGCACCGCCAGGCCATCGAGCAGGTCGTCCTGATCGCGCACCACCAGGGCCACGGTGGCTTCGTTGAAGCTGCCGTGGATCATCTTCAGCTTGGGGAAGGCCGAACGGATCAGCTCCTGATAGGCCTTGCTGAAGCGGTTTTTCGGATCACCCTCACCAACCGAGAGGGTCTGGCCATTGACCACCAGCACGGCCGTGCGCAGCAAATCATCGGCCAGCCGCGTGATCTCCTGGCGCCGCGTGCTGTTCTGTTTGGAGCGCACTGCCAGGATGGCGTTCAGGGTCTCGTCCTCGCCGCCGCCATTCTGGCGGATGTAAAGGTCGGTCTTGAGATAGCTGTGGATCTGATCGAGCAGCCGTTGCTTGGCCGGCAGGATCGCCATCAGCTCACTGCCACCCATGTTGCGGCTGATCAATACCGGCTCATTGCCATAGTTGGGATGCTCCGGTGTCACCAGGTTCACCACCACATCGCCTTCTTTGCCCTTGATCAGGCCGTCGTCGATTTTCTGGGCGAAGGGGTAGTCGTTGCCATTCCCATCGCCACCTCCCTCAAAGCGGATCTTGACGCTGCGCAGCACATCGTCGAACACAATACCGTGCAGGGTCTTGATTACCACCGAGTCGGCCACCTCGGTGCGCTTGATCTCCTGCTCCACATCCTTCTCCTTGTCGGTGAGGAACTCGTAGATCTCGCCGCTGCGCTGCAGGTAACTCTGGCTCTCCAGGTTGATCAGGGCGTCCTTCACCGCCTGCTCATGGGCGCGGATGTCAAAGTTAGGCTCGTTTATTAACAAGATGGCGATGTTGCGGGCCGTGCTCTTGAACTGCGGCACCCATTTGAGCAGAAACAACGCCTTGAGGATGCGCAGCTCCAATTCGCCCACCTGGTTCTGGGCGGTCACCATCGTCTGTTGCTTATCTCCGCGAATCTCGTATCTGATTCCGTCGTACAGCTGATCAAAACTGGCCAGCTTCCCAATGGGAAGATCCTTGATCAGCTTGGCTACCTCCTGGAATACAGAAAGCATGGATCGCTCGCCAACAGATTTGTTGCGTCCTTCAAAAATGCTGTGGGTTGCCAGGCTCTGGATCGCCTGTTGAAACAGGCTCAGCTGGTAGGGATGAAAGGGGTAAAGGCCGCAGAAGGCTTGGCAGTCGCTCCACCCCTTGAGTTGAAGTGAGCCATCACCGAAGCGATACAGGGTGGTGAAGTTGTCCTTCTCCTGCTCGTAGATGTTGATCAGCTGCTCCGGCTCCACAGGATCCTTCGCGAGCAGGCGCCTTTGGATCACCTCCTGCACATCGGCGCTGGCCAGGGTGAGCTTCGTCTTGAAGCGCCCCTGGATTTTGCTCAGGTCATCCGCCTGCTCAAACTTCACCTGCCCCAGGATTCCCTCCAGATCAGCCTGGGAGGTGATGAACACCGTGGCCCGCCCATCGGTGGCGGTCGCCAAGCTTTCCACCACGGTTTGCAGGTTGAGCAGCCGGCTGCGCTCCTGACCGATGAACTGGCCGGCCTCATCCACAAAGAAGTTGAGACGGGAGCCCGGCGGCTGGCTGTCGAGGTACTCCTTAACCCGGCCGGCGAAGCCCTCGATCGAAAGCCGGTAGCTGTCCTTGGCGTCACTTACTACTTTTAAGGCGTCATCTTCGCTGCCGCCGAACTGCTCGGCATAGGCCTTGGCGAAGCTGCGCTTGGTCACCGTGGCCAGGGCATCGCGGTCGTTCTCCCAGCTGCGGCCGTTCACCCGCTCGTAGGTCTGCTTGAAGGCTTCGAACTGGCCGCGCTTGTTGAGGTCGTGCTCGAACTGAGCCACATAGCCCTGGTTGCCGTAGTAGCCCTGCAGCTCGTTGAGCACTTTCATGAACACTTCGAGGATCGGTGCCTCGTGGGTGCCGCCGATGCCATCGAACTTCTGATCGATGTTGAACAGCAGGCTGCGCGCCGGGATCCCGGTTGCCTTCCGCAAGTCGGCGCGAATGATCTCGTCCTCCACCTTCGGCAGCAGGATCTCCACCGGCCTGCTGTCCTGCTCGCCAGCCTGTTCTGTGGGGATGCGCTTCTCGCTGTCGAGCATCAGTGAGAGCATCTTCAGCAGGTGCGACTTGCCCGATCCGAAGAAGCCCGAGATCCAGACGCCATTGGCGGTGGGGTTGTGCAGGTAGGCATCGGTGAAAGCACCCAGGCCCTTGCTCACCTCCCGAGTGATCACGTACTCGTCGAGTTCGACCTGCAGATGGCGCTCGTCGTCGGCCTTGATCACCCCGTCGATCGGGCGGTCGACCGGCTTGGCGAAGAGCCCTTGGATGGTGGTGGCAGTCATGAGCTCTTGATGTCGAAGTAGTCGAGGTTGGTGGCGCGGTAATGGGGGTTTTCGATCTTGCTGGCCGTCGTTGTGCCAAACAGGCGCAGGTAGGAGCCGCCGTCGGCGTCCTGGGAGTACTCCCCGGGGAAGAAGATCACCACCGGGTGGCGCACCATCGCTGGCTGCAGGGCCTCCAGGATCGTGTGGGTACGCAGGAACGGGTAGATCCGCCCTGATCCGGTGATCAGGCTGATCTGGGTGTCGGCCCCCAGGGCCTCCATCAGCTTTGGCACCAGGGCCGTGGTGGGTTCGGCCACGTTCTGCAGGGTGTCGAACAGGTCGCTCTTGCTCCAGCTCGGCTCCTCCTGCAGCACCACATCCAGGTAGCCCTTGGCCTCCAGCAGCTGCAGCACCAGCTCAAACAGGTCCACCTGCTTCACCCGCAGCCCCTGCTTGCGCAGAAACTGTTCAGCCCCCTTCACCACTACCCGCAGCGGGTCTTCATCGGCGGGGCTGTAGGTCTGAATGAAGATCGGCACCTCCTTGGCCACCCCCCGCATCTCCAGGAATTCGGGGCGGGTGAGCACCTCCTGCAGGCGCTTGTCGAGGCCGCTGACGCTGGTCATGGTTTCGCCCTCCGGGCCGGTGCGGCCTTTTGGGCTGCAGGCTTGGCGG
>JAPLIF010000110.1:1694-3333 GCA_026389255.1 Cyanobacteriota bacterium | reverse complement strand
GATTCAGTTGCCGGCCATGGCCAGGGAGGGCCTGGGCCGGCTACGGCTGCTCTGGGATTGGCAGGATCCCGGGGTACGGGAGGTGCTGGCGGTGATGGGGCCAGCCACCCTCTCTTCCGGGATGTTGCAAATCAATGTGTTCGTCGATCTGTTCTTTGCCTCCGGCATCGTCGGGGCGGCGGCGGGCCTGGGTTACGCCAATCTCCTGGTGCAGACACCCCTGGGTTTGCTCTCGAATGCCTTGCTGGTGCCGCTGTTGCCGGTCTATGCCCGGCTCACCGCCCCCGCCGACCGGCCCCAGTTGGTCAGCCGCATCCGCCAGGGGCTGATGCTCTCCAACGCCAGCATGTTGCCCCTTGGGGCCCTGATGGTGGGGTTGGCCGGTCCGCTGGTGGCCTTGGTCTACGAACGGGGCGCCTTCGACCACCAGGCGGCGTCCCTGGTGGGGGGGCTGTTGATGGCCTACGGCCTGGGCATGCCGGCCTACCTGGCCCGGGATGTGCTGGTCCGGGTGTTTTATGCCCTTGGCGATGCCAACACGCCGTTCCGTTGGTCGATCGGGGGCATTGGCCTCAATGCCCTCTTCGACTGGCTGCTGGTGGGGGGGCCGACTCCTTGGGGTCTCCAGGTGCCGCAATTCAATTTCGGGGCCCCTGGCCTGGTCCTGGCCACGGTGGCCGTCAATGTGATCACCTGTCTGGGGCTGCTGATGGTGCTCTCCCGTCAGCTGGGGGGCCTGCCCCTGGCCCGCTGGGGAAAGGACACAGCCCTGCTGCTGGGGGCGTCCCTGGTGGCCGGTGTGGTGGCCTGGGGCCTGGCCCATCGGGTGAGCTGGCCGCCGGGTTTGGTGGGCTTGCTGCTCCAGAACGGATTGAGCGCGGGCCTGGCGATCGGTGTCTTCGGCGGTCTGGCCACCCTGGCTGGGGTCCCCGAGATCCACGAGCTGGTGCGCCTGGTGCGGCGCCGGCCGGCCTGAATCAGGGCAGCCGCACCTGGCGTTCTTCGCGCACCTGCATCGGCAGCTCCAGGTGGCAGCGACCAATGATTTGGGGGCCGTCGACCGAGAGGATGCGGGCCTCGATGCCGTACTCGCGGAAGGCCGTCTCCAGCTCCTGGATCAGGGCTTTCTCCACCTGGGCCTCGGCATCCACGACCTTGCCGATCAGCCGACCCCCCAGCTTGCCGATGCGCTTGCTGACCACTTCGCGGGCATTGGTGACCTCGATGATCAGCACGGCCAGGCAGCGAAGGCAGTCACCTTATCGAGCGGTGCTCCAGCGGGGGGATGGGGGGAGGAGGGGCCGATCCTCAACAGAGCGGTTCCAGCAAGTCCTCCAGGTCCCGCAACTGGCCGGCGGGCACCAGGCGGGAGAGGGGCAGGCGGGTGGCGCCACCGCCAATGGGCACCTGAACGGCCTCCAGCGCCTGGCGGGCACAGACCCCGGCGCCCTGGTCCAGTCGTCCGGCGCATTCGATTGCCAGGGCCTGGGCCAGGTGGGCATCCCCCAGGTAAAGGTGCCAGTCGCCCACCTGGATGTAGAGACGATCGGCGATCGCCCGGGTTAGGTCGTCGAGTTCGCGTGCGGCCAGCGTCATGGGGAGGGGGTGGGTCGAAGCGCCATCACCACGCTGGCATGCA
>JAPLIF010000110.1:0-1659 GCA_026389255.1 Cyanobacteriota bacterium | reverse complement strand
ACCAGCAGGCCCCCCGCCCAGGCGAGGCTGAGCCAGCCGAGATGGGACCAGGGATGTCGCAGTTCCTGCACGAACCAGAGGCCGCTGTTGACGGCAGCGAACAGGGCCGCATGCAGGGTGAGATTGACGATGCGTTCGAAGTGCCGATAGGTGGGGTCGGTCGGATCGGCGGGTCCGTACCAGCGAATGGGCATGGCGGTGGGGGGAGAAGGCGTCGGGAGAAAGGGACGGGCGGTTGACGGATGGGCCCCCTGTGCGGTGAGAATGTGGGGGTAAGCGCTTGTAGCTCAGCGGATTAGAGCATCTGACTACGGATCAGAGGGTCGGGAGTTCGAATCTCTCCAGGCGCGTTGTTCTCCATGGTCGCCCTTCGGGCGACTTTTTTTTGCCCAGCCCCTGGCGATTCCATTCCCCTGTCCTCGTAAGACGCCTACGATTATTCAATGCGTCAGGCATAGGGCCCGTCCTTCGGTGACCGCTCCCTGCCCTTGGATCCCATTCCTTCCATCCACCGATCGAACCTCAATTCCGAACCTCAATTCCATGGTTGCTGCCTCGATCGATACCCCCCTGGCCAGCGGCGATCCGGCCGTTGCCGATCTGATTGCCGCCGAACTGAATCGGCAGCAGAGCCATCTTGAGCTGATCGCCAGCGAAAATTTCGCCTCCCGGGCCGTCATGGATGCCCAAGGCTCGGTGCTCACCAACAAATATGCCGAAGGTCTCCCCGGCAAGCGCTATTACGGGGGCTGTGAGTTCGTCGATGGCATCGAGGCCCTGGCCATCGACCGTGCCCGGGAACTGTTTGGTGCGGCCTGGGCCAACGTCCAGCCCCACAGTGGGGCCCAGGCCAACTTTGCGGTGTTCCTGGCCCTGCTCCAGCCCGGCGACACGATCCTGGGCATGGACCTTTCCCATGGCGGCCATCTGACCCATGGATCGCCGGTCAATGTCAGTGGCAAATGGTTCAAGGCTGTCCACTACGGCGTCGATCCCGAAACGCACCGGCTGAATTTCGACACCATTCGCCAGCTGGCCCTGGAGCATCGGCCCAAACTCATCATTTGCGGCTATTCCGCCTATCCCCGCAGCATCGACTTCGCCGTCTTCCGGGCCATCGCCGATGAGGTGGGGGCCTATCTGCTGGCGGACATGGCCCACATTGCCGGCCTGGTGGCTGCCGGAGTCCATCCCAGCCCCATTCCCCACTGCCATGTGGTCACCACCACCACCCACAAGACCCTGCGGGGGCCCCGGGGAGGGCTGATCCTCTGCGGCGATGCCGAGTTCGGTAAGCAATTCGACAAGGCGGTCTTCCCCGGCACCCAGGGCGGCCCCCTGGAACACGTCATCGCCGCCAAGGCCGTGGCCTTCGGCGAAGCCCTCCAACCGCCGTTCGTCGCCTATAGCCAGCAGGTGGTGGCCAATGCCCAGGCCCTGGCGGCCCGACTGCAGGAGCGGGGCATCGGCGTGGTCAGTGGCGGTACTGACAATCACATCGTGCTTCTGGATCTGCGCTCGATTGGCTTAACGGGCAAGGTGGCCGATGGGCTGGTCAGTGAGGTCAATATCACTGCAAATAAAAACACCATTCCTTTTGATCCCGAGTCTCCTTTTGTCACCAGTGGCCTGAGGCTGGGCAGCGCCGCCATGACGACC
>JAPLIF010000145.1 GCA_026389255.1 Cyanobacteriota bacterium | reverse complement strand
CTGATCGAGCGCTCCCGCTTTGCGCCGGTGCAGGCCCGCTGGAAGGTCTACGTGATCGACGAGTGCCACATGCTCTCGACGGCGGCCTTCAATGCCCTGCTCAAAACCCTGGAAGAACCGCCCCCCAGAGTGGTGTTTGTGCTGGCCACCACCGACCCCCAGCGGGTGCTGCCAACCATCTTGAGCCGCTGCCAGCGCTTTGATTTCCGCCGTATTCCCCTCGAAGCCCTCGAGGGCCACCTGGGCTGGATCGCAGCGCAGGAAAGCATCGCCATTTCCGCCGAAGCCCTCCATCTGGTGGCCCAACGGGCCCAAGGCGGCTTGCGCGATGCCGAAAGTCTGCTGGACCAGCTCAGCCTGCTCGCCCCCCCCATCGAAGCATCAGCGGTGTGGGATCTGCTGGGCGCGGTCCCCGAACAGGAGTTGCTGAGCCTGGCGAACTCCATGGCCGCTGCCGAACCCCTTGCGGTGATCGAAACATGCCGGCAACTGCTGGAGAGGGGCAGGGAACCGCTAGCGCTATTGCAAGGCCTGGCGAGCCTGCTGCGCGATCTGTTGCTTGCTGGCGTCGCCCCCGATCGCCTGGAGCTCACCAGCGTCTCCCCCCAGCTGCGGCCCGAATTGCCCCCCGTGGCCCGCCGCATCGGCAAAAACCGACTGCTGCATTGGCAGGCCCGCGCCTCTGGCTGGAGGTGCTGTTGCTAGGGCTGCTGGCCGAACCGATGGGCGCCGGGGCGCCACCTGTAGAGGGCGCCACAGTCTCCGTTGCCACGGCGTCCACCGGACTGCCGGGGAGGGGAAGCCCAGCAGGCACTGCACCGATGACGGCCGGGGTAACACCAGCCCAGGCGCCCAGGGACTTCGCCGCCCAACCCACCAAACCCCAAGGACCTAGCGGCAAAACCCAGGCACCGCCCGCCCCAACAGAACCGGTCCAAACCCCACCAGGTCCGGCGCCAGCCGGGGCGAATCTGGCCGAAATTTGGCAGCAGATCCTGGCGGGCCTGGAGCTGCCCTCAACGCGCATGTTGTTGTCCCAGCAGGCCACCCTGCACCGCCTCGACGACCGTCGCGCCGTGGTGCGGGTCGCCTCCAACTGGCTGACCATGGTGCAAAGCCACCAAGCCTTGCTGGAAAAGGCCATGCTGCTGGCCCTCGGCTCCGCCCGGCAGGTAACGCTGGAAGCCAGCGACCAGCCCCCGGCCAGTCCGGCCGCAGTCGGGCCACCGGCCTCCCCCGCCCCGCCCACGGTTGCGGTGGTGCCGCAGCAGAACGAAATCCACCGGCCCCTGGCGGCGATTGCGATTCCAGCCGTAGAGGCCAGCAGCGAGCCCCAATCCCCCGTCGAACCCCCGCCACAACCGCAGCCGAGCGGGCCCGCCACCCGTGCCCCCCAAGCGCCCGCGCGCCCCATCCTCGGCCGCCTCGAAACCAGTACAAAGTTGCTGGCGGATTTTTTCCAGGGGGAGGTGATTGAATCCAGCGAAGCGGATGCTATTGAAACCTCAGGCGAGCATGAGCCCTTTCCCCATGCTCCAATAGAGCCTATTCAGGCCTCCTAAAATATGTCGATCTTCAATCGGCTAACAGACTGCCACAAGCTTTTCAACAACTGTTGAGAATTCGCTGAACATCCGTTCAACGGCGGAACCAGGCAGCGCCCAGCCAGCCAGCCCAAGCGCGCGCCAGCCGAAAGGGGAGCATCAACAACTTCACAAGAGCATGGGGCTGCAGTGTTGCATTGCTATCTGGATTGGAGCCAGGATTCCAAAGATAGGCAATCAGAATCAGACGCAAATCTTCAGCAATGGAGCCCGTGACCCTTAGGCCATGGGTCCATGTATCGGAGCGAGCCAATAAAACCATTTTGTACTCAAGGCCCGCATACAACTTGCGGAGGCGTACCTCCCACAAAGCCGCCACGGATTTGGTCTTAATTGAAGACTGAGTAAGGCGAGAAGTGATAGAGTAGAGGTGAACACGGTAAAGGGTGAGTTGCTCGGGAAGATAAAGGAAACGACCTTTTCCCGCCAGCAAGGACCAACATAGCCAGTCCTCAACACCTTGCTTGCTCACAAAAGAAAAAGGCACGCGATTGAGCACGTCCGCTCGCACCAATGAAGACGAGATACAAATCCTGTTGCGGACAAGATAATCCTTCTGGCGGCGGAACCAATAGGGACTCTCAGGACTACCCGAAAAGGCCGCTTCATAGAAAGCTGCCTGATCAAGATCACCGATCACCTCCACCGCGGTATGACACATCACAATCTCGGGATATCGCTCAAACGCCCCTAGCTGCCGTTCCAACTTGCTGGGGGCGTATAGATCATCGGCATCCAGGAAAGCAATGTACTCACCGGAAGCATGGGCCACCCCAAGGGCACGGGCCATGCTGGATCCATAGTTCTGGCGACCCGGATGGGCCAGAATCATCATGCGCGGATAGTGGCATTCCTGGAGTTCGTGCAACAGCTCCCAGGTTCGATCGGAAGAGCCATCATCAACGAGAATCACCTCCTCTGGAGGCAATGTTTGAGCGGCAACCGATGCCAGGGTTTCAGCGATGGTGGCTTGGCAGTTAAAACAAGGAATGATGACGGATACCGAACCGGGCCCCATATCATGATTAGTCTTTCTTCAATTTAACCACGCGATCGCCAAAAAAGTCAAAACTCTGCTGTTCAATGACGCAGACGGGAAAGCCCTTATTCATGGGCGCCAATACGCCATGAACCGGGTTAGTGATGCGCATCAAGGAGTAGGGAATAACCCACAGGCACCACCTCCAAACAAGTCCATGAACTCCGGGTTCCAGCACCGCATCCATCCCGGCCGCTGTTGCGCTTGTCCTATGCCGGAAGATGGCGGCAGGCTCTACAAAACAACAAGCGAGATACCCTTCCTAAAGTCCACCCCCTTCTGAGGCAATAATCCCTTCATCTTCGGGAGTGCAATTCAGCACTTGCGTGGCCAGATCATACTCTGAATAATTGGTTGAGCTGGACATCAATTCACCATGGGACGTCTTCGCCCAAACCAGCGTCTTGGGCAATAGAGCCATCTTCAACGTGACCCACGGGATCACCACAAACCAATGCATCATGTGGACGATGCCCAGGACTAAATTGCCAGGACTGGCAGGGGGTAGGGCAGGACCTTCGCTGGTGCGGCGGCAACCGGCGGCCATGCCGATCAAGGTGAGGGCAATGGCGACCAGTGAAAAGGGCCAAAAGGCCGGGCGGCTCGCCGTCAGCACAGCGGCGGCGCCATCGGCGATGGCCACCACCGGCAGAACGTATTGCAATAAAAAATAAACGATCAAATCAAGTTTTTGGGTTCCGTTAAGGCGATTGGAAAGCAGTTGGGGGCCATAGTCGAGATAACGCTGCAGCCCCCCCTCCGCCCAGCGCTGCCGCTGCCGCCAAAGGGCCGGCAGGGTGAGCACGGCCTCCTCGCTGATGGGCGGATTCCAGAGCACCCCGATCGGCAGGCCGGCCAGCAGCAAGCGGAAGCTGAGATCCAGATCGTCGGTGATCGTGGCCTCGTTGAACCCCCCTGCCGTATCAACCGCATCGCGGCGCAGCAACTGGCCGTTGCCGCGCAACTCCACCACCCCTCCCTGGGCCAGGCGGCCCTCCTGAACCACCGCATCGAAGGCCATTTCCATCGCCTGGCCCCTTGTTAGCCAGTTCTGATCACTGTTGACCTCCGCCTTGCGCAACTGAACCGCTGCCCACCCCCCGGCTTCGGCGTAGGGAATCAACCGCTCCAGCAGGTCTGGACCCATATCGGCATCGGCATCCAGGACCAGCATCCAGCGCCCCTGCAAACGCTGTAACACCTCATTGAGGGCCGCCGATTTCCCGCCACCGGCCTGCCTGGAGCGCCGCACCACCTGCAGCTGGGGATGGCGTTGTTGCAGCTCAACCAATCGTTCCGCCGTTCGATCCTCACTACCGTCATCGATGATCCAGACCCGCAGCAGGGCCTCAGGCCAGCGCAGGGCCGTGAGGCGCTCGACCAAACGGCCGATTACCGACTCCTCATCCCGGGCCGCCACCACCACATCGACCCCAACCATGGGGGGCGTTGCAATGGGCTGACCGTTCTGGACCTGGAATCCATCCAGAGGCTCCAGGGCAGCCACCGCCTGGGCCGCTCTCGCTCCCAAACCAACCGTTCGCAGCGCATAGGCGCCAATCAGCCCTGCCGACAGGGGCAAGGCCCAACGCCAGGGGCCTGGCGGCAGCCAATGGGGGAGGCCGCCCAAAAGCAAGCAGACCAACAGATAGACGGCTGCCTTACCCCGGCGGTGATCGTTGGTACTCCCACCGACCATCAAGCACTCCCCCTGCTTCCATTAAGGACCAAACTCTAAAGGGCGTTTCCCAACCCAGTCAGGGGCTGCAGCCCAGCGCCGGGATAGTAATGGCTGAGGATTCGCTCAACGCTCCAGCCCTGGCGGCCCAAATCGATGGCGCCAGCCTGGGACAGGCCAGCCCCATGGCCAAAGCCACCACCGTCCACCCGCCAGGCCCCCGACCCCGCAGGAGTCAGGAGGAACAGGGTGCTGGGCAACTCCCGCAAGGTGCGGCGGATGGCATCGCGCCGTAACACCGTGGTCCCGTTCGTACCGGCGATCTCCAGGGCCAGTACCCGACCGCTGGGCCCCCTTTCCAGCACCCTTACGCTGCGCACCTCGCCCACGGTCGCCGCCCGGGCCCCCAGGGCGGCCCGGATTCGGGCGGCGCTTAGGCGGCGCTGCCAACGAAACAGGGGATGGTCGGCGCCGTAGGCCTGCGACCCGCCCTGCAGCAATTCGCTGAGAACCGGGGCCGTCATCGGCACGGCGGTGCGGGCGACAAAGGGGGCTGGACCATCGGCAAAGGCCCGCAGGTAGGGCACCGCCTCCACGTCCCAGGCCTCCTCCAGCCCGGCGGCAACGCCGCCGTTACTGGCGTGATACACCGCATGGATGGGCTGACCGGCGACGCCTAACACCTGGCCGCGGGTGCCGGCGATGGCCCGCCGCACGGCGGCGCTGGCCTGGCGCGGATCCTGATACACCTGGCATTGGGTGTCGGCGCAGAGGTGGTAACCATCCACCTGATACCGCAGCCGGTTGCGCACGGCCCAGGTGCGGGCTAGCACCGCCTGGACAGCCAGGGCCGCCGCTGGGGCCCCGGCCCCGATCTCATGGGGCACCACCCCTTCCAAATAGCGCTCCAGGGGGACCTCCTCCACCAGGGTCCAGGTGCCATCGGCATCTCCCATCAATCGGAAGGGACCGGCGTAGACCCCCCCCTTCCAGCGCAGGCCTCCTGGGGCCTCGATCCGCAGGGGCTGGCGCAACGCCTGGCCGCCCTCGCTGGACGCCAGTTGCAGGCCCAGGCGCCGGGTGGGGCGCCGCTCCACCAAGCGCGAGGCCTGGGCCCCAGGGGGCACCGCCTCGGCCGGGCCCCACACCTCCCAGTCCTGACGACGGGCGATCTCCGGCCGCACCCCGGCCGCCTGCCACCGCCGGGCCGCCGCCTCGGCACTTTCGTAGCTGGCGAAGGGCCCCAGGACCCGGCGCCGCAGGCTGAGGGGCTGGGCCAGGGGCTCCCACCGCCAGGTCAGCACCAGCTCGGGCCGGCTCAGCCGGCGCCCTGTGCCATCCACCAGGGTGAGATCGCCCGATGCGGCCGCCAACCGCAGGGGAGGAGCCTGGTCAGCCTCACCAGCCGGTCCGAGATGGGCCGCCAGGGCCACCCAAAGCACCGGATCCAGGGCGCGCAGGGGGGGAGCGGCGGGCACCGGCCAGTGCCGCAACGCCTCGCCGCCCTGGGGCGCCAAAGCGGGCAACGGGGGCGGGGGAGGAGTCAGGCCCAGGGGCTGGTCCGCAGCCCGGAGCAGGGCCCGAGCCCCCGGACGAGCGGACGGGAAAGGGCGCAGGTGGCGAAGGGGCATGGGCCTGGGGCTTGGAGAAGGGTTGAGTCACGTCGTACTCTGCTTGTTTGTGCCCGCGCCCAGGAACGCCATGCCGAAGCTCAAGACCCGCCGCGCGGCCGCCAAGCGGTTCAAGGTCACCGGCAGTGGCAAGTTCATGCGCCGGCGTGCCTTCCTCAACCACCTGCTCGACCACAAGAGCCCGAAGCGCAAACGCCATCTCGGCACCATGGCCAGCGTCGACGAACGGGACGCGGGCAACGTGGCGCTGATGCTGCCCCACGCCTGAGGTCATGGCGCCCGTCGCCATCCTGCCAACGAATCCCCTTTCCCTTTAGCTCCTTTCCTCCATGACCCGCGTTAAGAGGGGCAATGTTGCCCGCAAACGCCGTAACAAGATCCTGCGCCTGGCCCGTGGCTTCCAGGGCAGCAACGGCAGCCTGTTCCGTACCGCCAACCAGCGGGTGATGAAGGCCCTCTGCAATTCCTACCGCGACCGGCGCCGGCGCAAGCGCGATTTCCGCCGTCTGTGGATCGCCCGCATCAACGCCGCGGCCCGCCTTAATGGAATTAGCTACAGCCGCCTCATCGGTGGCCTCAAAAAGGCGGACGTGCGCATCAACCGCAAGATGCTCGCCCAGTTGGCCCTAGCCGATCCCAGCAGCTTCTCCACCGTGGTGAGCGCGGCCAGCCACTGACACCCCCTAAGGCCGGCAATCCATGAGCGACCTCCTCCCCCAGGCCTACCTGCTTGGCCTGATTGTTCTGCTCGGAGGTGCTGCCTTCGTGGTGGGCCGGCAGATTCTGCGGGTACGGCGTGATGAGATGTCCCTTTTCCGGCTCGGTGGCGAGGGGGGACCCAAGCCATCCGATGCGGCGGGGCTTTACGAACTCGCCTCGGTCCAGTTGCGCAAACGGCTTTATAGCCAGGCCGCCGACACCCTCAAGGTGGCCCTCAAGCTGGCCGATTCCGAAAAGGCACCTCCAGAAGCCAGGGCCGTGATTGAAAATGCCTTTGGCTTCGCCTTGGCGGCTCAGAACAAGTACCCCGCCGCCATCAAGCATTACCAAACAGCCATCCGTTGCAAGGCGGATTACCCCGTAGCTCTCAATAACCTCGCCTTTGCCCTGTCAAAATTGCAACGCCCCGATGAGGCCCGCTCCACCTACGAGCAGGTGCTGGGTTTGGAGCCGAATAATAAAACGGC
>JAPLIF010000061.1 GCA_026389255.1 Cyanobacteriota bacterium | reverse complement strand
CTGATGAAATTCCCTTTCTTCGCGACTCAAATCCAATCCCACTTCCAATCCCTCCTTCAGGGCCATCTCAAAGGGGGGTGAGGTCGGGGCCTCCATGTTGTTCCACAGGGCGGCGATCCCCACCGCAGTGGCGTGCCAGCGGAAGCTTGCCGTGGACCCAATGGAGGGTTCCAGTAGCGCATCTTCGAGGAGCTCTTGGATCGCCATGCCGTTTCGGCTGTAGCCCTCTCGATCGTGCTCCTAGCTTCGGCAGGGTCTGTCCCTAATGCAATCAGCTGAGAATTTTCGTGATGGAGAACCCGGCCCCAGCGACCGCCCTCACGCCCCTGCCAGGCCCCGTGGCCCTTGTCCACGAATGGTTCAGCCCCCGTTCCCACGGGGGATCCGAGCTGGTGGTGGAACAAATCGACGCCCTTCTAGCGGCGGCGGGCCAACGGCCTGATCTTTTCGCCCTGGTGGCAGGGGAGAGTCGCCACCTGGACCCATGGCTGGCGGGACGAATCATCCAAACCAGTTTTGTCCAGCATTTGCCCTGGGGGCCCAGCCATGTCCAGCAATATCTGCCCCTCCTGCCGTTGGCGATCGAGCAATTCGATCTCAGCGGCTACCCCCTGGTGCTCAGCAGCAGCCATCTGGTGGCCAAAGGGGTGCTGACGGGTCCTGATCAGCTGCATGTCAGCTACGTGCATACCCCAGTTCGTTATGCCTGGGATCAAATGGGGGCTTACCTGCGCCATTCCACCCTGGCCCGGGGCCCCCTGGGACCCCTGGTCCGCTGGCAGCTCCATTGGCTGCGCCAATGGGACGTGGCCAGCGCGGTCCGCCCCGATGTGTTGGTGGCCAATTCCCGCTTCACCGCCAGTCGCATCCGCCGTTACTGGGGGCGTGAGGCCCAGGTGCTGCATCCACCAGTTGCGGTGCAACGCTTCCGCTGGGACCAGGGCCGGGACGACGTGTATCTGAGCCTCTGCCGGCTCGTGCCCAACAAGCGGGTGGATGTGGTGATCGAAGCCTTCAATCGCACTGGCCTGCCCTTGGTGGTCATCGGCGATGGCCCCGAACGGCGGCGATTGCAGGCCATGGCGGATCCCCAAATCCGCTTCCTGGGGCGTTGTAGCCAGGGCGAGGTCAACCTCTGGCTGGAGCGCTGTCGCGCCTACGTCTACGCCGGTCTTGAGGATTTCGGCATCGCTCCCGTTGAGGCGATGGCCGCCGGGGCGCCGGTGATCGCCTATGGCGCTGGGGGGTTGTGCGACAGCGTGCGCTGCCTGGATCGGGGTGACCGCCGTCCGACTGGACTGCTCTTCCCCGAACAGTCCGCCACCAGCCTGGCGGCAGTTCTGGACCATTTCCACCAGGGCCAGCTCTGGCGCCAGCTGCCGGCCAGTGGCCAGCGTGAATGGGCGGAGCGTTTTGCGCCGGAGCGCTTCCGCGCCCGTCTCCAGGCGCTGCTGATGCACCACTGGGCCCAACACCGCCACCGCCTGGATTCTGGCCACTCAGCCCCCGCCCTCAGCCCCGATCTCCCTGTGCCTCTGGTCTGAGTGACCCTGGCGCCTGGAGTCTCGTCGCGACTGATCCTTAGATTCGTGCAACGATGCTGAAGCCCATGGTTGTTTTCCCGAGATCTTCGGAGTTTCAATCCGGTCGATCCGTGGAAGTTCAACCTTCTGGCGGTTTTTTTGTTCCAAGCGTCACCGCTGGCTTGCCGATGGATGCAAGCAGCAGCTTCGTTGCTGGCGCGTCTGCCCTGGGCGAGCCGGGAGTCGCTCTTAAGGTTCAGGAGCTGATCGAGCGCCAGCCCCGCCGTTCTCGGGTGTTGAAACGCACGGGCGACATTGTTTTTTCCCTGGCCATCATCAGCCTGGGATCCCCCCTGTTGGTGGTTCTGGCGCTGCTGGTGAAAATCACCTCCAAGGGACCTGTTTTCTACGTTCAGCAGAGGGTGGGGCGCGGCTACGGACAGTTTGGCTGCATCAAATTCCGCACCATGCGCCGCGATGCCGACCGCATCCTTTCAGCCGTGCTGGCGGCTTCTCCTGACCTTCAGGAGGAGTTTCGCAATGACTTCAAGCTGCGCAACGACCCCCGCATCACCCGCTTGGGCCGTTTCTTGCGCCGATCCAGCCTTGATGAACTGCCCCAGTTCCTGAATGTGCTTCGGGGTGAAATGAGCGTTGTTGGTCCCCGCCCGATTGTGCAACAGGAATTGCCCCGCTACGGCAAGCGCATGGAGGAGGTGCTGGCGGTGCGCCCGGGGTTGACCGGGCTCTGGCAGGTCTCAGGCCGGAACAACCTCAGCTATCGCAAACGCGTCCAACTCGATCTCTACTACGCCCGCCATCGCAGCTTGAAGATGGACCTGCGCATTTTGTTCCGCACGATTCGGGTGGTGCTCGATCCCCGCGACCGGGGCGCCTACTGAGGCTGCCAGCCCCAAGGCCTCAGCACCGACTCGCTTGCCATGCCTAAGCGGCCAGCCCCGGGGGCACTACCCCCAAAGCGGTCAGCCCCAGGAGGGCCAGCCCCAGCCAAAGCACTTCCAGCCTCAGGGTTAGGCCCAGGATGCGCTCGACGGCGGCTGGATCCGACGGGGGGGCGAAGGCCGCCAGAACGGGTTTGGCCTTGGGACCGTCCGCGTAGCGGTTGACGCCGCCCAGACGCACCTGGGCCGCCATGGCAAAAGCCGCCTGGGAAACCCCCGCGTTCGGCGAAGGATCCGCCGCCCCCTCCCTCAGGGCGGCGGCGAACCAACCCAGTAGCCGATCGGGACGACCGGCGGCCAGGGGCAAGGTGAGGGCCACCAGCCGGGCGGGACACCAGGTCAGACCATCATCAAGGCGGGCACCCGCGGTACCCAGCCAGCGCAGGCGGCCGATTTTGTAGCCGAGCATCGAATCCAGGGTGCTGGCTGCTTTGAAGGCCCAGGCCAGGGCCAGGGGGCCCGGCCTGGGGGTGAATGCCGCCTGGGGCCAACCCACTAGGGCCGCGCCCACGAGCATCCAGAAGAGGGGAGCAAAAAGGCCATCGACGGCATTCTCACTGGCGGTTTCGGCCGCCGCCCGCAGAATCTCCCCCCCATTGAGTCCATCGACCTGGCGCCCCACGATCCAGGCCAGTCGCGAGCGTGCTTCCCCTAGATCGGGCAGGGCCCGCAGCACCCGTCGCACGGCCTGCTCCAGGCTGCGGCCGGCCAGGGCACTGGCCAGTCCGATCAGCAGCAGCGGCAGACCCACCAGGGGCCAGCGCCCGGCCAGGCGCTCCAGGCTCCAGCCCACCAGGGCGCTGCCCAGCACCAGTACCAGGGTGATCCCCAGTCCCATGAGCCGGAGCCGGGCCGGTTGATCGCCAGCCCAGGCCTCGGCGGGCCGGCGCAGCCAGCCGATGACCCAGCCCATCACCTGCACGGGATGGAGCCAGGGTCGGGGGTCGCCCACCAGGCGATCCAGCAGGCAGGCCCCAGCGTCAAGGGCAAGGCCTTGGCCGTGCCAGGGGAGCCAGGGTGCCATCAGGGGCGCGCTAGCAGAGGCCTCAGGAGGCCCGCAGCCAGCTGAACATGGAACGCAGACCCGTGCCCACCTGCTCGATGGGGTGTTCGGCATCCCGTTGGCGGATCCGGTCCATTTCGGGCTTGCCGGCCTCGCACTCCGCCACGAAGTTACGGGCGAAGGTGCCGTCCTGGATATCGGTGAGGATCCGCTTCATCTCCGCTTTGGTGTCGGCGGTGATCAAGCGGGGCCCGCTGACGTAATCGCCATATTCGGCGGTATTGGAGATGGAATCGCGCATGGCGGTGAGGCCGCCTTTGACCATCAGGTCAACGATCAGCTTGACCTCATGGAGGCATTCGAAATAGGCCAGTTCGGGCTGGTAGCCCGCTTCCACCAGGGTTTCGAAGCCCGCTTTGACCAGCTCGCTGAGGCCCCCGCAAAGCACCGCCTGCTCACCGAAGAGGTCGGTTTCGGTCTCTTCCTTGAAGTTGGTTTCGAGAATGCCGGCGCGGGTGCCGCCAATGGCCTTGGCGTAGGCCATGGCCAGGGCACGGGCCTGGCCGGAGGCATCTTGCTCAATGGCGAAGAGGGCGGGAACGCCTTGGCCGTTCTGATATTCCCAGCGCACGGTGTGGCCCGGTCCCTTGGGGGCCACCATCACCACGTCCACATCGGCCGGGGGCTTGATCAGCCCGAAGCGGATGTTGAAGCCGTGGGCAAAGCTCAAGACCTTGCCGGCCTTGAGGTGGGGAGCAATTTCGGCGTCGTAGACCGCCTTCTGGAATTCATCGGGCAGCAGCACCATGATCCAGTCGGCACGCTCGGCGGCATCGGCCACGCTCAGCACCTCCAAGCCATCGGCGCGGGCCTTATCGGCCGAGCGACTGCCTTCGTAGAGGCCGACGATCACGTGGACACCACTGTCCTTGAGGTTGAGGGCATGGGCATGGCCCTGGGAGCCGTAGCCGATGATGGCCACCGTCTTGCCGTTCAGCAGGCTGAGATCGGCGTCGGAGTCGTAAAAGAGCTGGGCCATTCCGGTCGGCGGGCGGGGCAAAGGGTGAGCCTACCCAAGAGGGCTGCGCCCCCTCATGCCGTTGCTTCGCTGGGGTGGGCGATGACCCGGTCGATCAGGCCGTATTCCACCGCTTCGGCGGCGCTCAAGAAATAGTCACGGTCGGTGTCCTTGGCGATCTTGTCCAGGGGCTGGGCCGTCATGTCCGCCATGGACTGGTTGAGCATGTCCTTGATGCGCAGGATCTCGCGGGCTTCGATCTCGATGTCGCTGGCCTGGCGCTGACTGGTGCCCCCAAGGGGCTGGTGAATCATGATGCGGCTGTGGGGCAGGGCCAGCCGCTTGCCCTTGGTGCCCGCCGCCAGCAGGAAGGCTCCCATGGAGGCCGCCAGACCGACGCAGATGGTGACGACCTCGGACTTGACGTATTGCATCGTGTCAAATATCGCCAGGCCGGCCGTCACCGATCCCCCTGGGGAATTGATATAAATATAAATCGGTTTGCTGTTGTCGTCCGAATCCAGGTACAACATCTGGGCCACCAGGGCATTCGCCACGGCGTCATTGACTTCGGAGCCGAGGAAGAGAATGCGCTCCACCCCTAGGCGGGTGTAAATGTCGACCCAGCGCTCGTACTGGCTGCCGGGCAGGCGGTAGGGAACGCTGGGGGTGCCGATGGGCATGGCGGAACGATTGAGAGAAGGGGGAAGGAAAAATCAGTCGTGCCGGTGTTGCTCCCGGCTAAAGGCGGCGGGCCGAGATTTCAGCCAATCCCGGCGGCGGTGACCACGGGGGTGGTCTCCAGTCTCTGACTGGTCAACACTCGGTCGATGAGCCCGTATTCCACAGCCTCCTGGGCCGTGAGATAGGTCATGCGATCGGAATCCTTGGACAGTTGTTCGATGGATTTGCCCGTGTTTTCGGCCAGCATCTCCAGCAACGAATGTTTGTTGTGCAGCACTTCCTTGGCTCGGATCTGGATGTCGCTGGCCTGACCGCGGGCGCTGCTGCGGGGCTGGTGCAGCACGATGGACGCATGGGGCAGGGCGGCCCGGTGGCCCTTGGTGCCGGCGCTGAGAATCATGGCCGCAGTGCCCATCGCCTGGCCAATGCAGATCGTGTGGACCGGGGGCTTCACATAGCGGAGGGTATCGGCGATGGCGAAGGCTTCGGTCTCGAAGCCGATGGCATCACCGGAATACCAGCTGGTGCCGGTGGAATTGATATAAAAGAAAATCGGCTTTTCGGGATTGTCGAATTCCAGATAAAGCAGTTGGGCAATGATCAGTTCGGTGACATCGATGCCCATTTGTCTCTTGGCCTCGTCATCGCTGAACAGGGGTAAGCCCAGATAGACGATCCGTTCTTTCAGCAGTAACGAGGGCAGATCCGGCGGCGGGGTGCGCATCACTGCGGAATCGCCGTAATAGGGGGCCGACGCCGTCATCCGCACTCACCAGGGGGGCACTGAGCAGGAGCCTAGCCGGGGGCTGGTGGCAACGGCCGCGGTATCACGCGGGTTTCCAGCCCCCAAGGCCGCCCAGCGTTCCGTTGCCCCCCTGGGAAGGCAGCGTCCCAGGGGGAGGGGCTTCGCCGGCTTGCGGCGGTGCGTCGGCGCGCGCCGCCGGGGTATTGAGCTTGGACCGGGAGTCATTGCCCTCACCAGGGGAGGCGCGGCCCGGCTCTTTCTCGGAGCGGCGCTCCCTGGTCTTGTCAGGGCCCTTGGGGTCCGCCGCTGCCTCGCCCACCCGGGGCTTGTCGTTGCGGGCGAACACCAAGCGGCCCGTGGAGGTCTGCAGGGCACCCGTGACCGTCACCTGGAGGCGTTCGCCAATGCGGCTGCGGCTCTCTTCCACCACCACCATGGTTCCGTCCTCCAGGTAGCCCACCCC
>JAPLIF010000352.1 GCA_026389255.1 Cyanobacteriota bacterium | reverse complement strand
AGCGGGGTGGAAGAGGGGATCGTCGGGGTTGCGCCAGCGGCCCAGGGCCGTTTTGGCCTGGCTGGGTTCCAGATGGAGCAGCAGGGCGGGCAGGTCCGACTCCAGATCGATCTGCAGGCTGAAGCGATCGTCCTCACCCAGTTGCTCCAGTGCGCCATCGATCCCAGGTCCCTGGAGGCGTCGCAGCCATTGGTGCAGGCTGCCGACCCTTTTCTGGAGGCGGCGACTGGCTTGGAGTCGACCCAGGCTGGCCGCGTCGAACAACAGGGCGAGTCGCGCCACCGGCAGGGCGGTGAGCGCTTCGTCTGGCGTGAGGCCCCGGGCTTGGGCCTGGTCCGGTGTCAGCGCTGCCAATTTGATTGCCACCCTTTCCTGGGGGCCGTCGCCGGCAAGCCAAGGCTCCAGCAGGCCGTAATCCAGGGCCAGGGCCAAACCTTGATGGCCTGAGCCGCTGGCGGCCATGCGCTCCAGTTCGGCAAGGACCCGTTCTGGAGCCACCTGGGTCAGTCGGGCCCGCTGGTCCCGGATCCAGCGGCCGCTCGGGCCATCGATCGGCAGCGCCAGATCCCCCGCCAGTCGCATGCCCCTCAGCAACCGCAGGGGGTCGTCCAGCAGATTGGCCTCACTGAGGGCCCGCAGCCGGCCCGCGGCCAGATCCTGGAGTCCATGGCAGGGATCAACCAGGACGGCCCCTTCGCCGCCCCGGGGCAGGGTCAGGGCGATGGCATTGATGCTGTAATCGCGCCGCTGCAGGTCCGTCGCCAACGTGGCTCCCTCCTGCCGGGCCAGATCCACCGTCCAGCCGCGCACCACCAGCCGGGCGATGGAGCGCTCCCGATCCAGCACCACAACGGTGCCTCCGTGGCTGCGGGCCAGGGTCTGGGCCAGTCCGATGGCCTCCACGGGCACCACCAGATCCAGATCGGGCCTGGCTTTCAGTCGCCCCAGCAGGCCGTCCCGCACCGCTCCCCCCACCAGGGCGCTGGTCGGGGGCAGTTCCTGGAACGGGATCGGCCATTGGGGGGGGTCGAGCAGCTGCCACAGGGCCCGGGCCTGTTCCTGCGGCGGGCGGGTCAGAATGGATCCAAGGTCGGGAGTGGGCGGCATGTGCATCTGTGTCGATTGCCACTGGGTCGACCGCTGCCAGGCCTATCACGCCGTCGAACGTCAGCATGGGGCGCCCCATCTCAGCCCAGCCCCGGATTGGCAGCCCCACGGGCCCCGTATCCACGTTCAGGTCAGGGATCTGTCGGATGGAGGCGTGGGGGTGGAATGGGATGTGCGCGCCTGCACTGACTTTCGCCCCGAGGTGGGCCGCTGGAGCCGCCTGAGGCCTGGGCAGGCCTTGCCCGCATGACGACCGCAGCGCCCGATCCCTGTCGTTGGTTGTTGGCCTTGCACAGCAGCAGTGATCTGCTGGGGGTGGGATTGCAGCCCCTCGGCCAGGCCGAAGCGCCTGTGCTGGCGGTCTTTCCCGGGGGGCGGGACCTCTCCGCTGGTCTCTTCGGCGCCCTTGAGCAGGTTCTGCCCGCTGCGGCCTGGCCCTCCCTGGGCCGCCTGGCGGTGGCGATCGGGCCTGGGGGGTTCACCGGTACCCGCCTCACCGTCACCCTGGCCCGCACCCTGGCCCAACAACTGGGGATTCCTCTGGATGGGGTGGGTAGTTTCCAGCTGATGGCCCAGCGCCTTCTGGCCGGCGACCAGAGCCCCGGATGCGGTCGGGTTGCCCTGGTCCAGGAGCTGCCGCGCCATGGCTGGGTGGCGGGCCTCTACGGCCTTGATGCCCTGGCCCCGGGTGGTGTGGCCGAAGTCAAGGTTCCTCGCTTGTATCGCAGCGAAGCTGATCTGGAGGAGGCGATGGGGCCAGCACCGCGGCACCCGGCTATGGCCCTCGTGCCCCAAGATGTCGAGCAACTTTTGCGCTACTCCCAAGCGGCGGCCCTGGCCCAACGGCCCGGACCCTGGCAGTCGGTTTTGCCCCTCTATCCCACCAGTCCGGTCGAGGTTGGCCACCCTTGAGCCGCCCCGCCCCGTCACGGCGGGCCCAGCGTCCGCCGCCACCGCCACATCGGATCGCCGGCGATCCCCAGGTTCGCGGCCGCCGCCGCGGCCGCCGGCGGAACCGG
>JAPLIF010000232.1 GCA_026389255.1 Cyanobacteriota bacterium | reverse complement strand
AATCGGCTCCCAGGGGGTGAACTGGCCCGGGTCCAGGCTGGTACCAAGACGGGTGTTGTGCTCGGCGGCCTCCTCACCGGAGTGCAGGTAATAGCGCTTCTGGCCCGTTCCGGTATCGCCGTAGACCCGGAAGAACTCTTCGAGCTTGTCGAAAAGGTTGGCCTCGGGACCGAAATGGGAAAAATTCCCCCCGGATTGGAGCGCCCGATTCATGGCCTCCTTCATGGGGCCCCGCTCGTAACGGTGATAACTATCTCCCTCGACCACAGCCGGATGCAACTCTTCACGAGTAAAGATGTGCTCGAAGGCCCGTTTGACCGTGCTGGTTCCGGCTCCGGAAGACCCGGTGACGGCGACGACGGGATGACGCTTCGACATCGGCGCTCAGAAATAGAGATGACTGCGAGTTTCGCAGATCGTCGGCCCCACTCTGGCCACCGCTTTAGGTCTCGTTAGTGTCCAAGGCCTCCAGCAGTCGGTTCCCCCCGGTGCGAGCACCGGCCGCCAGCACCCGATCCACCGCCGCCTCCAGGTCGTCTGCCGCCGCCCCCTGATGGAGGCCCAAGCGCAGCATCATGGCGGCCGAAAGGACCATGGCCATCGGGTTGGCCCGATCCTGACCGGCGATATCCGGCGCCGAACCGTGTACCGGCTCGAACAGACCCGGACCCTCGGAGCCCAGGGAGGCCGAGGGCAACATGCCGATGCTGCCTGTGAGCATGGCCGCTTCGTCGCTGAGGATGTCGCCGAAGAGATTGCTGGTGAGGATGACGTCGAACTGACGCGGGTCCCGCACCAGTTGCATGGCGGCGTTATCGACATACATGTGGCTCAAAGCAACGTTGGGGTACTCCCCATGGATGGCCTCCACCCGGTCGCGCCAGAGCTGACTGACATCCAGCACGTTGGCCTTGTCGACGGAACAGACCCGGCCGCGGCGTTGGGCTGCCAGCGCGAAGGCCACCCTGGCGATCCGATCGATTTCGTCATCGAAATAGGCCATCGTGTTGAAGGCCCGCACCCGACCCTCGGCCTCGACCCGGCCCTTTGGGAGTCCGAAATAGACGCCACCAATCAGCTCGCGTACCACCACCAGGTCGACGCCGCTGATCACTTCCGGCCGCAGGCTGCTGGCATCAATCAGGGCCGGGATGATCTTGACGGGCCTCAGATTGGCGAAGAGACCCAGGCCCGCACGCAAGGCCAGCAAACCGCTCTCCGGGCGCTGCTCGCGGGGCAAACGATCGAAACGGGGCGAACCGATGGCGGCCAGCAACACGGCGTCACTGCCAAGACAGGCCTCCAAAGTGCTGGCCGGCAGGGGCTCACCGGTGGCATCCAGGGCGGCACCCCCGATCGGTTGCTCATCGAACACCAAACTGAAGCCATGGCGGCGCGCCACGGCCTCCAACAACTCGCGGGCTACCGCTGTGATCTCCGGTCCAATCCCATCGCCGGGCAGCAGGGTGATCCGATAGCTGGTCATCGGGGGGCTGGCAAGGAATAGTCCGGCGGTCGGTGGCCCCTGGGCGGGGACGATCGGCGGGCCTTTCGGCGGGGCGAGACTACCCTCTCTTGAGTGGGAAAAAGGGGGCAGCGCCCTTCAGTCGGGCTCCCCGAGCTCTGTCAACTGGCGGGCCTGCAACACCCTCAGGGTGCGGGCCATGTCGGGGAGGCGACTGAAGGCGGCCGAGCAGCGCAGCCACAGACGATTGGGGATCGCCGGATAGCCGCTGACCACCTCGCCCGCCGCCACCTCCCCATGGATGCCGGATTTCGAGGACGCGATGGCGCGATCACCGATGCGGGCCCGATTGGCCACCCCCACCTGACCCGCCAGGATCACCCCGTTACCCAGAACCGCACCCCCGGCGATTCCCACCTGGGCCGCCAGGGCACAGCCGCGGCCCAGGTGGACCCCATGGCCCACATGCACCAGGTTGTCGATCTTGCTGCCCGCCCCAAGGCGGGTCTCCCCCACGGCGGGCCGATCCACCATGGAGCCACAGCCCACCTCGACGGCGTCCTCCAGCACAACCCGGCCCGTCTGGGGCATCTTGCGCCACCCGGTCGGTGTGGGTACAAAACCAAAACCCTCCGAACCGATCACCGCGGCGGAATGGATGACACAACGGCGCCCGATGCGGGTCCCTGGATGCAGGACCGCATTGGCATGGACCTCACAATCCTCCCCAAGATGCACATCGTCGTAGAGGACACAACCGGGATGGAGCGTGCTGCCATGGCCGATGCGACAGCCCGCCCCCACAACCACCCGGGGACCCACATGCACCCCCGCCCCCAGCCGGGCAGAAGGATCGACAACGGCGCTGGGGTGGACCCCCGCTGGCGGACGGGGACGGGGATTCAGGGCCTCCAGGGCCTCGGCGAACCCCAGGCGAGGGTCGGCCAGGGCCACCCAGGCCAGGCCCCGCTCGCTGGCCTGACGCTGCAGCTCAGCGTCGAGGGGGAGCAACACGGCGGCGGCGTTACTGGCAGCGAGGGCCGAGGCCATGGCATGGCCTGCCTCCAAAAACGCCAACTGACCGGCACCCGCCTGGTCCAGGGACTGACCCCCCCACAGCTCGGGATCGGGACCCAGTTGGCGAGGGGTGGCCCCCCCTACCTGGCTGATCCTGGTGAGCAGATCGCTGAAACGCATTCCCCTAAACCGGCCAGGGCCGGATCGTAAAGCCGGGGCCCGCAACCAGCGAGTAAGCCGCCTGGCCTCAGGCCTCCGAGGGGTCGCGATCGGCTGGCCCAAGCTCCTGGCTGCTGGGCCGATTCAGCACCAGCTGGTCCCGGTGGACCACCTCCTCGCTGATCGCCCCCAACCGTTCCCGGATCTCCTCACTGCTCAGCCCCAGAATCTGGCGCAATTCATCACTGCTGAACTCACTCAACCCACGGCCCAGCTCCCGCCCATCGGGGGCCAGCAGGCGCACCGGCTGTTGGCGGGAGAAAGACCCCTCCACCGCCTTGATCCCAACCGCCAGCAGGGAGGCGCCCTTGTGGACCAGGGCCCGCTCCGCCCCGGCGTCGAGCCGCAGGCTACCGGCCGGCAGCAGGGCGTGGGCCAGCCAACCTTTGCGATCGGAAAGGGGGGTCAGGCTGGGATGAAACAGGGTGCCCACGGGATCACCAGCCAACAGGGCATCGAGCACCGTCGGATCCCGGCCATCGGCCAGACGCACCTTCACTCCGCTGGCGGTGGCGATCCGGGCGGCCGTGAGTTTGGTCCCCATGCCTCCGGTACCCCACCGGCCGCCATCCCCGGCCACCCCCTGGAGCTGGTCGATCTGCTCCGGGCCCCATACCTCCAGAATCGGTTGTGCCTGGGGATCAAGGCGGGGATCGCCCGAATAAAGCCGGTCGACATCGGTCAGGAGCACCAGCTCCTGGGCCCCGACCGCTACCGCCACCAGGGCCGAGAGGGTGTCGTTATCGCCGAAGCGGAGCTCATCGGTGGCCAGGGTGTCATTTTCGTTGATGATGGGAATGACCCCCCAGGCGAGCAATTGCTCCAGGGTGCGACAAGCC
>JAPLIF010000319.1 GCA_026389255.1 Cyanobacteriota bacterium | reverse complement strand
GCCAGGCCCAGCAGCAGCTGGTTGGTCTGGGAGCGCCGGGCCAGGCCACCGGAGCGCTGCACCAACCGCGGCACCCCCTGGCCCAGGCCGTATCCCAACAAGCCTGCCAGGGCGGTCAAAAACAGTAAACCCCTGCCGGTTGCAACCGCTGGGGCCATTCTGCTGTACCGATCCTTGTTGTTTAGGCCCCCGCAGCGGGGCGCTGGCCTAGCGGCGACGCACCATCTGCCGCATCAGATTCAATTGGGTCTCATTGTTTCCCATGCCGCCGCCGTCGCCGTCATTGATGGGCAGCTTGGGTAGCCAATACACATATCCCAGGAAGGTGGGAGTCGCTGGCAGCGTACCGATGCTGGTTTGGCGCCATTGATAGGCCTGCTTGCGGTGATCCGAGACCTTGCGCCAATGGATCACGGCGCGATGGGCCACTCGGAGGTCCTGTTGGCGCAGCTCCACACCCTTTTCAAGCCTCAGGCGCTGTAACAGGAGCGCAGAGGCATGCAGGAGGGCATCCGCGTGGGCTGCCTCGGCGCTGTTGTGCAAGACATTGCGGGTAGATTCGAAATCTCCGCCTTGACTCAGGAACTCCTGACGCAATCCGTTTAAGACTTCGCTGAGATTGTTGGATTGGGGCTGCAAGGGGACCTTAAATACATATGTTTATCTTAGACTACCCACGTGCCGCAGGGCACCACGAATAGTTTGCAATAAATTGAAAATCTTGCGTAAACTTGGTAACTAGGCGTGGGTTCTTGTAGTTAATTTGTGCGCTTTTTCAGGGGTCTTTCCCTAGGACCCTGGCCGCTCCAATGGCTTGCCATTGTTGTGACAGCCGGGCCCCCGCCTGGCTGTCACATTGCCCCCCCAATCCCCGGCTCAGGGCACAGGTATTGGCCACCAGGGTGGCCATCAGACTGGGCGGCGAGCCCTCGACGGCCCTGGCCAGGCCATCAACCACCAGCGGGGTTGGGGCGATGGCCACGCCACTGAGGTCGCTGATGCGCTGCAGGCTGCGCCCGATCGCGCCAGGCTCGTGGAACAGGGCCGGCACCTGCCGCTGCTTCAGTTCGGCCACCACGGCGGCGAACTGGGCCGGCCGCAGGCTGGAGCTGGTGCTGTCCCGATCCACCAGGGGCAAGGCCTGCAGGCCATAGGCGGCGCCGAAGTGGCTGAGGGCCCGGTGGGCCATGGCGATGGGGGGGCGCTGGCCGTCCGGTCCCAGCGGGATCGTGGTCAGTTGGCGCCGGTTCCAGCGATCCAGTTGCGCCAACTGTCCTTGCAGGGCGGCCGAGCGCCCCTCGATCTCGGCCCCACTCTCTGGCGTCAGGGCGATCAATGGGGTGGCCACTGCCTTCACCATCTGGGCCGCAAGTGCCGGGTCGTGCCAGAGGTGGGGATCCTGGCGATCGCCAGGGCCCCGCAGCCGCTCCACGATCGTCACACGGTTGGGAATTCTTTCCAGGGCGGGGGTCAGGCCCCCGCCATTGACCAACAGCAGGCGGCTCTGGGCCAGGAGCTGGCCCTGGGAGGGGTTGAGCCGAAACGCGTGGGGATCGTCACCGGGACCCAGCAGGCAGGTCACCTTTACCTGCCTTGGCGCCAGCCGCTGCGTTAGATCGCAAAGAACGCCATCGCCGGCGATGACCCGGACGCCAGCTCCGCCAGGGGTGGATGGTCCCCTGGGATCCTGCCGGCAGCCCCCCAGGGTTCCCAGTAGAACCATCCACAGCACCACCATGCCTCCGCGCCCACAACAGGCTTCCCCGCAGGCCTGGCGGCAGGGACGACCACTGGATCGGGACAACGGCATCAGCAACAACGGGCCCCAGAGCAAGGACCTTAAAAACGATAATGGTTTTCATCCCGACGCTCGCTAGGTTGGGGACAGAAGCAAGGTCACCCTGGTCCCCGCCCCTGCTCTCGACGTTGAGGACCTGACGGTGCGGCGGGGTGATCGCTCCGTGCTGGAGCACCTGACGTTTGCCCTCGCCCCCGGCAGCCTCACCGCCCTGGTGGGACCCAACGGCGCCGGCAAAAGCACCCTGCTGCAGGCCATCGCCGGCCAGATCCCTTGGACAGCGGGCCGGATTGCGATCGACGGCGAGCTCCAGGGGGCGGCCAGCCAACGTTGCGCTCGCCTGGCCCTGATGCCCCAGCGCAGTGAAATGGCCTGGCATTTTCCGATCACGGTGCGGGCGCTGGTGGGCCTTGGTTTGTTGGCTGGCAAGGCAGAGCATGGTTTTCGGGGCCCTGGCTCCAGAGCCACTGGCTCTCGGGCCACTGGCTCTCGGGCCTCTGGCTCTCGGGCCTCTGGCTCTCGGGGCCCCTGTTGCCAGGTGGAGGCGGCCCTGCAACGGGTGGGCCTGCAGGATCTGGCCCACCGGCGCCTGGACCAACTGTCCGGCGGCCAGCAGCAGCGCGCCCTGTTGGCCCGCACCCTGGTGGGACAGGCCCCCTTGCTGTTGCTCGATGAACCCTGTGCGGCCGTCGATCCACCGGCCCGCACGGCCCTGCTGGCGGTGCTGGGTCAATTGCGCGACGCCGGCCTGACCCTGTTGGTCAGTAGCCACGACTGGGGTTCGGATCTGGAGGCCTACGACCGGGTGTTGGTGCTCGATCGTCAACTGCTGGCCCAGGGGACACCGGACCAGGTGCGCCAGACCCTGGGCGACATGCGCATGGCCCCCCACGGCTGTGGTTGATTCCGGGGCCCTGGGCGCCTTCTGGTGGGCCGTGCCCCTGATGTTGGCGTTGGTGATTGGGCTGTTGTGTCCCCTGACGGGCACCTTGCTGCTGGTGCAACGCCGACTGTTCCAGGCCAACCTGATCTCCCACGCCGTGCTGCCAGGACTCGCCCTGGCCCTGGCCCTGCACGTCGATCCGGCCCTGGGTGGGGCGGCGAGCGGGGTGGGGGGGGCCCTGGTGGCCGATCGCCTCAGCCGCAACACCCCTGCCACGGAAGGCAGCCACGAGGCGGTGCTGAACACCGTGCTGGCTGGCTTTCTGGGCCTGGGGGTGTTGCTGATTCCGCTGCTGCATCTGCGCATCGATCTCGAAGCGGTGTTGTTTGGCGACCTGCTGGCGGCGGGGCCCAGCGACCTGCTGCGGGCCGTCGTCGCCCTGGCGGCGGTGCTTGGCCTCCTGGTGTGGCGCTACGACCAGTTGGTGTTTCTGGGGGTGGATCCGGCGGGGGCGGCGGCCATCGGCTTGCCCGTTGCCCGTCTACAGGGGCTGATGACCCTGGTCACCGCCTTCACGGTGGTCAGCGCCATGACGGCGGTGGGGGTGGTGTTGGTGATGGCGTTGATGGGGGCTCCCGCCGTCGTGGCCCTGGGGGGGGCCCTGAGCCTGCGGGCGGCCCTGATCCGGTCCGCTGCGGTGGGCCTGGCGGTAACCGCCTTGGGCTTTGGCCTGGCCCTGGTGCCGGCCATCAACCTGCCCCCCGGGCCCTTGATCGGGGTGCTGTGCCTGGCGCTGCTGCCCTTGGCGGATCTCACAAAACGCTGGCGCTGACCCTGGCCACCCCTACATTGACGAGCCCACCCCAGACGGAGCTCCCTTGCTGACGCTCTGCGGCGCTCCCCATGGCCTTTGACAACCCCCGCACCTACACGCTGGTTTCGGTGGCGGCGGCCATCGCCACGATTGGGCTGAAAACCCAGGCCTGGCGCCTCACCGGTTCGGTGGGATTGCTATCGGACGCGATGGAATCGGGGGTCAATTTGGTAGCGGCCATCGGGGCGTTCTGGGCCCTGACCCTGGCGGCCAAACCGGCCGATCACCGCCACCACTTCGGCCACTCCAAAGCGGAGTATTTCTCCAGTGGCCTCGAAAGTGCCCTGATTGTGGTGGCGGCCCTGGCGATCATCCATGCCGCCGCGGGCCGTTTACAGCATCCGGAGGGGTTGCAGCAGGTGGATGTGGGCCTGGCTGTTTCGCTGGTTGCCACCGCGATCAATGGCGGGGTGGCCTGGTTGTTGCTGCGGGCCGGCCGGCGCTTTGATTCGATCACCCTGCGGGCCGATGCCCATCACCTGCTCAGTGATGTCTGGACCTCCCTGGGGGTGGTGCTGTGGGTGGCTTTGGCCAAGCTCACCGGGCTGACGATTCTGGATCCCCTGATCGCCATCGTTGTGGCCCTCAACATCGTGGTCACCGGCTGGCGCTTGCTGCACGAAACGGCCTCGGGCCTGCTGGATCGGGCCTTGCCCGAAGCCGAACATCGGCGGTTGGAGGATCTCTTGGCGAGCCACCGGGGGCCCGACATCACCTTCCATGCCCTGCGCACCCGCATGGCGGGATCACGCCGGTTCGTCAATTTCCATGTGCTGGTGCCAGGGCATTGGACGGTCAAGGAGGGCCACGACTTCTGTGAATCCCTCGAAAGAGAGATTGCCGCAGCCCTGCCCCGCACCCATGTCTTCACCCATCTCGAACCGATCGACGATGCCGCCTCGTGGCAGGACGAAGGGTTTCGCTGGGAGCAAGATTAGGGCGATCTTCGATCAGCGGTTGCCCTCGATTTTGATCACATTGCCCTGACCATTGGTGGCACAGGAGCCACTGGGATCCTTGCCCTTGGCGTGGTGGGCCGTGAAGTTGTAATCGAGGCCGCTGCTCTGGATGTCGGCGAGGTTGATTTTGCCGGCATCAATGCTCTGGCGCAGGGTGGCTCCCAGGGTGACTTCCACATCGGCCATGGACATGGTTGAGCCCTTGCCGTATTTGCTGAGGATGGCGGTTTTGCAGGTGCGGCCATCGCTTTCAATGCGGGCGTTGATCTGGTCGCGATCGCCGGCACTGGAGGGGGCGGCACTGGTTTCGTTGGTCTTGACAGACAGCTTCCGGGTGGGACTGCCGTCGTTCCAAGTGAACACCCCCTTGGCCCCCTTGTCTTCAAACAGCAAATTGCTGCCGCCATCGCCGCCTTCGAGGCGCAGGTTGGTGCGGTTGGCACCGGAGAAGCGATAGGTGATGCCATCCTCCATTTTCACCACAAAGCCAACGGTGCCGGCGCTGTCTTTCTGTTTAACGCTGCAGCCACCATCAAACACCACCTTGCCGTTATCGGTGAGTCGGCATTCGGCCTCCGCCTTGGCCACCGTATTGGCCTGAACGGGCGCAGCAGCCGTACCCATCAGCAGCGACAGGGCCACCCCAAAGCCAACCCTGCTGATCCCAGCAAACCAAGCAGCTGGACGGAAGCCGGTTGGGGCGGCGGCGGAAAGCGAAGGCATCATCGGAAGTTTAAAACATTCAATAGTTTACCACTGGGAAATCCTGTCCAGAAGCCTTGATGATGAGATCTCTTTAAACTGACAATCAAATTGTCTTGGATAGTGTTTTGAGATTGGGTTTTGGCTGATGGGTCTCCTTAGGGATAGCAGGAGTGAATCGTTAACGAATCACTACGGGATTTGCGATGTGTTCTGGGATGCCGCTGGGAAGGGGGTTGCTCCAGCAGGTTGAAGCCATTGACACGGCGGGTGATTGGCGTGTTGGAGTCGATGAACCGGCGCGAGCTGCTGGCGTTATTGGGCATCGGCATGGGGTCCGTGGCGTTTCGATCCGCCCTCTGGCCCAGGGCTGATGCCGCTGAAACCAACCCTGGCGGGGGCCAACCGAGGGCGGCAGGGGGCCAGGGTCGGCCCTTTGCGCCCGTGCCCTATCCCCTGCCGCTCCCCAGCGACGGCCTGGGCGCCAGCCAGCAGAGAGCCACCTACGGCCAGGTCACGCTCCAGGATCGGGTGGTGGTGCCCGAGGGATTCCGCGCCGATGTGGTGGCGACCTGGGGCGAGCCCCTGGGCAAGGGCCGTTTTGGTTTCAACAATGACTACCTGGCCTTCAACGCCCTGGGCGGCGACAGGGCCCTGCTCACGGTCAATTTCGAATACATCTCGCCGCGGGTCTGGTCCGAAAGCTACGCGGAGGTCATCGGTGCTTCGCTGCCCTTTCAAAGCCTGGCGGCAACGCTGGGCCAACTCCAAGGGGTTTTGCCCTGGGACTCCCTGGCCGAGAACGAGCCCCTGCGCCAGCTGGTGCTGCAGGTGGCGACAGCGGCCATGGCCGACCTGGGCATCGGCGTCTGCAGCCTGGAGCGCCAAGCCGATGGTGCCTGGAAGCGGCGGCCCGGACGCCACGATCGCCGCATCACGGGGCTGTGCGGCTGGGACGATCCCGCCCAGAGACTGGCCGTCAGCGGGCCGGCCCGGGAGGTGTTCTCGCTGAAGAAACGCCTGGGGTATGACGATGGCCTGGGCGATCGCATCATCGGCACCTTTGCCAACTGTGCCGGCGGCCAGACCCCCTGGGGCACGGTGCTGAGCGCCGAAGAGAATTTCCACAATCAAGTCACGGAGGCGGTCTTTGCCGACGGCTCCCCGGCGCCGCCGGCCCAACGGCCCTTTGTCTATGACGGCACCAAACTGGAGGGATTGGGCCATCCCTTTGGCCTGGCCGGCAACAAATACGGCTGGATGGTGGAGATCGATCCGTTCCAACCCCAACGGACGCCGATCAAACACAGCTGGTTGGGCCGGTTCCGCCATGAGGCCGTGGCGATCAAGGCCCAGCGCGGCCAGCCCCTGGTGGTTTACTCCGGTTGCGATCGTTATGGGGGCCATCTCTATCGCTTTGTCAGCGAATCTGTGGTGCAGGACCCGCAGGATCGTTCCAACTCACGCCTGTTTGAACAGGGCCATCTGGAGGTGGCCCGTTTTGGCGAAGACGGCAGCGGCCAATGGATCCGCCTTGCCCCCCAGACCCCGATCCAACCCCAGAACCCCAGCCACTACGACCAGTGGGGGGTGCCGATGGCCACCCTGCTGCCCCATGCCGACCGCCGCCGCCCGGGGGCGGAACGCTTCGCCACCGATGAATCGGTCCATCGCTACTGCCAGCGCTACAAAACCCTGGCGGACCTCTACCCAGGCCCCAGCCCGGGCCAGGGCCAGGGCCAAAGCCAAACCCAGACCACGGCCCAGATGGGAGCCATTTTGATTGATGCCCACCTGGCGGCCAACGCCGTTGGGGCGACGGCCACGGCCCGGCCCGAAGACACCGAGATCGATCCCAGCAGCGGCGATCTGCTGGTGGCCTTCACCGCCGGGGGCAGCGATGGCGAGGGTCGGGCCGATCCCGCCATTTTCCACGGCCCGGCCCGCCAGGCCAGCTGGCCCCACGGCTGGATCATGCGTCTCCAGGACGATGGGCCCCGGGGCTCCCGCTTCCGCTGGTGCATGGTCGCCAACGGTGGCCTGCCCTGGGAAGGCGGCATGGGCTTTTCCAACCCGGACAACTTGGCCCTCGATCCAGCCGGCCATCTCTGGATGGTGACCGACCGATTAGGGGGCCGCGAGTGCGAGATCTTTGGCAACAACAGTTGTTGGTTGCTGCCCGCCCACGGGGCTGGCGCCGGGGAGCCCCTCTGCTTTGCCACCGCTCCGGTCGAATCGGAA
>JAPLIF010000179.1 GCA_026389255.1 Cyanobacteriota bacterium | reverse complement strand
TTCCGTCCCGGATCCAGGGAACAACAGCAGCCGAACCCAACGGATCGGCACCATTTCGGTCCTGCTGCCAGCCCGCAGGCCACCGGCCGTGGCCCTAGCCGCATGCCTTGAAGAATTAGGGCAATCCTGGCAACGGGAGGGCCATCTGGCCGCCCTCTGGCTGGCCTGGCCGCGCCTGGCCGGCCCCCAACTGGCTCCCCACTGCCGCCCCCTTTCCTTGAGGACAGGGCGGCTCACGGTGGGGGTGGCTCCTGGCCCCTGGCTCCAGGCCCTGCAATACAACCGCCACATGCTGCTGGGGGCCTTGCGCGGAGCGGGCTTCGAGGTGCGAGAGATCGTCGTGCAGCAACACCACTGCGGCCCCATTCAGCCCCCGGCGATGCAGGAGGAAGCCGCCGTATGGGCCGCCCATCCCAGTCGACTCGACGTCCATGGCCATGGCGGACCTTGCTCGGCCTGTGGCAGTCCAGCTCCTGCGGGTGAACTGGCCCTCTGGGGCCATTGCAGCTTCTGCCGGCGCGAAGCCCTGGCGGACCTGCCACCGGGGGAGCAGCGGCCCTAGGCCCGACCCATCAGGCCTCAAAAAGGGAGCGCCACACCCGCTCCTGGGCCTGGGCCTCCGGGGTGCCCTCGGCGGGGAACTGGGCCAGGAAATCCTTGTCGGCCGAAGGCACATAGGGTCCCTGCTTGATCTCGAACATGACGGCGCCAGGGGTCAGCGCCACAAGGGTATGGAAATGGCCTTCCTGCAGCTCAATGCCGGGCACATCTCCGCCGGCCTCCAGCCGTTCGGCCTGGAGCACCGTGCCCTGGTCATCCAGCAGCAACAGGCCGATGGCCCCCTGAAGCACCACAAAGCATTCGAAGCCCTCGCCTGGGTTGGGGCGCAGATGGCGATGGGGACGCACATAGGTGCCGGGTTGCAGCACGTTGAGGAAGCGCTGCACCAGGTCCGGGGCGCGGTGAAGGTTGTGGTTGAGGCGCAGGCGCGTACTGGTGAGGGCCTCGGCGGCCACGGCGTCAAAGAGGGCCTGGTCCAGTCGCCGCAGCACCGGCGGTGCCGTCACCATGGCGGGAGCCGGAAGGGGCACGGCGGGGTCAGCCAAAGGTCTTCCTCCGATGGGGTGGGTGACGTAGGGCGAAATCGTGGCAGAGCAGGACTGTGGCCATAGCTACCTCTGGGCCGCCAGGCCCCCTTGGCTGACAGATTCGTGCCACCCCCCTAGCCCTTGCCCCATCCCCCGATGGCGGCTGATCCCATGGCCCCCTTGCCCAGCCCCCCAGCACCCGCTCCAGCCATTGAAACCATGCGCGCCCTGGTGCAGCGAGGCGAGAGCCGGTCGCTGGCCTGGCGGATTGGGCAGCTCGATCGCCTGCAGCGCCTGCTGCAAGTGGAGGAAAGCCAGGCCAGAAGCGCCCTGGCCTCTGACCTCGGCAAACCCGAACTGGAGGCCCAGTTCGAATTAGTTGCCGTGCGGCAGGAACTGGCTCTGACCCGCAGGCACCTGCGGCGCTGGATGCGCCCCCGTTCCGTGGGGCTGCCCGCCTGGGCGCTGCCGGGCCGGGCCGCCATCCATCCGGAACCCCTCGGCTGCGTTCTGATCCTGGGCCCCTGGAACTATCCCTTGCAGCTGTGCCTGCATCCCCTGGTCAGCGCCCTGGCTGCGGGAAACACCGCCGTGCTCAAGCCCTCGGAACACGCCCCCCATACGGCCAACTGGATGGCCGCTGCGGTGGCCCGTCACTTCGATCCCCAGCATGTTCAGGTGGTGGTGGGGGATGCGGAAGCGGCGACCACCCTGCTGGAGCAGCGGTTCGATCACATCTTTTTCACCGGTGGCGGCCGGGTCGGCCGGCTGGTGATGGCCGCCGCCGCCCGCCATCTGACGCCTGTGACCCTGGAACTGGGGGGCAAGAGTCCCGCGATCGTGTTGGGCGGAGCCGACCCGCAAACCACGGCGCGGCGGCTGATCTGGGGCAAGGGTCTCAATGCCGGCCAAACCTGCGTCGCCCCCGACCATCTGCTGGTCGTGGCGGAAGCCGTTACCCCCCTGATCGAAGCCTGCGCCAGGGAAATCGAGCGCCTCTATGGCCAGGATCCCCTCACCAGCAGCGATCTCGGCCAGATCGTCAACGAGAGGCAATTTGAACGGCTCGAAGGGCTGCTGACGGGCGCCCGGCAAAAGGGCCAGATCCTGCTGGGCGGCGGCAGTGATCGCCGCCACCGCCGCATGGAACCCACCTTGATCGCCGTCGACCAACCGGAGGACGATCCATTGATGCAGGAAGAGATTTTTGGACCCCTAATGCCCCTAATCGTGGTGGACGATCTGGAGGATGCCCTGGCCCGGGTGCGCCAGGCCCCCCATCCCCTGGCCCTATACCTTTTCGGCGGCAATAGCAAGGAGAGGCAACAACTCCTGGCCACCACTAGCTCGGGGAGCGTCGGCTTCAACGACGTGGTGATGCAGGCAGGTCTGGTGCAATTGCCGTTCGGTGGGGTGGGCGAAAGCGGGCTTGGCTCGTATCACGGCGAAACGGGCTTTCACACTTTCTCCCATCAACGCAGTGTGCTGAGTCGCTCGTTCTGGTTCGACCTGCCCTTCCGCTATCCCCCCTATGCCGGCAAGCTCCCCATGGTCCGCCGCCTGTTGGGGTGAGAGGCGCCCGGGTCCGGCGCCGACTGGGGGGGGACTGGTTAGGGGGCGGCAGGACCCTTAACGTGCCGGCAACTGCTCTGCGAATCCATGCGCCGCCGCCTTGCCGCCCTGGCCATTGCCTTGGTGTTGCCCCTTCCAGGCCTGGCGGCAGAAGTCACGGTTCAGCCCGGGGAAACCCTCTCCCAGATCGCCGATCGCCTGGGCATCAGCACGGCCCGGCTGATGAAGCTCAATGGCATTACCAACCCCGACCACGTCGAATCGGGCAGCAAGCTCACCGTGCCCAACTCCGTCTCCACGTCGGGTCGGTCCAAGGGATCCGGCAACGGGTCAAGCACGACGACCACCAAGGTGACTGTCAAGGACGGTGAAACCCTTTCGGAGATCGCCGATCGCCATGGCATGAGCGTCAATGAATTGATGCGGCTGAACAATCTCAGCAACGCCGACCACGTGGAAACCGGCAGCACCCTGCGGGTCAAGGGAGGGGCCGTGGCCAGCTCCCGCTCCGCTGAAGGACCCTCCAACTACCGCAAGGGGGCCAGCGAGCACGTGGTCCAACCCGGGGAGAATCTCTCCAACATTGCCGAGGGCTATGGCGTGCCCATGGGCCGTCTGGTAGCCATCAATGGCCTGCAGGATCCCGACCATGTCGAAGTCGGCATGCGCCTGCGGCTCAAGGGCAACCCGCCAACCAGCGCCGAGGTCCCCCCCACCCGATCCGTGGCCCCTACCCCCGTGGCGAGCAGCCCAAAGGCGACATCGGCCCCCGTGGTGGCGGCACCCATCGCCGCGGTTCCCCAGGCCGTGGTTCCCCAGGCGGCCGTTCCTCTTACCGCCAATCCACGGGCCGCTGCTGCCAGCACGGTCGCCCTTCCCCAGACCCGGCCGGCGACCGGGACCACCGCCATGGCCAGTCCGGTGGTGGCCAACCCTGTGGTGGCCAAACCCTTCGTCGCCACTCCCGCACCGCGGACCACCGTGGCCCGGGCGAGCCAGGCACCGGTCCGTTCCGCCTTGCCTGCGGAAGCGTTAACCCGCACGGACTGGCGTCCCTATGGTCCCCTTCAGGTGGACTGGGCCAATTGGCAACCCATGGGGGGCAGCATGGTGGCCCCCACCATCAGTGGCAAAGGCGAAACGCTTTACGTGGCGATCAACTGCAGCGCCCGCAAGATGAACGCCACCAGCTCCAACGGCGACTGGAAAACCTGGGACGATCCCCGCGCCGCTTTCGAAGTGAAATTGGTCAACGACCGCTGCCGTCAGGGTCGGCTCTGAGGCCAGGGTTCGGAATGTCACCCTGGTCCCAGGCGGCAGGGATCCGTCTTTTATGCAGACCAGCGCAGGGGCCAGGGTGATCGCAAATAGTTCTCGCCCAACGCGCGCAGCCAAAGTTGCTGGCGACCGTCATCGCTCTCCCGGATGAGCTCCTCCTGCACCAGGCGCCGCGCCAACCAGCCCCAGGTTTCCTGGTTTTGGCCATGGTCAAGGGCCAGGCCCTCGACCAGCTGGCGCAGGTCCCGTCCCCGACCGCCATTCAAGGCCGCTAGGACGCGAGCAGCGGGCTCTGACCAATCCTCGGATGCGGGATGGCGCTGGCAGTTGTCGCAGCGCTGACAGGGGGGCGACAGTTCGCCGACGGCAAGCAACAGGGCCTGCTCACGACAGCCAGGCCCCTCGGCCACGGCCTCCATCCGGCGCAGCTGACGCTGGGCCAGTTCGAGTCGTTCCCTTTCCTGCAGGCGCTCTGCGGCGCTTAGCTGCTGGCTGGCGGCCCGCATCGCCCAGCCCAGGCTGACCCGATCGGCGGCGGCGAACAGCACCAAACAATGGGCCGGCTGACCATCGCGACCCGCCCGCCCCGATTCCTGCAGGTAACCCTCGACACTGGCCGGCAGGGTCAGATGCAGCACCAGGCCCACATCCGGACGATCCACCCCCATCCCAAAGGCCACGGTCGCGACCAGCACCGGACGCGGTTGGTTCTGAAAATGCTCAAGGGCCAACTGGCGACTGGCGGGATCCATGCCGGCGTGGTAGGGGATGGCGGCGAGACCCGCCTGGGCCAGTCGGGTGGACCATTCCTCAACCGCCAAGCGGGTACGGGCGTAGATGAGGACGGCACCCCTGGCCTCGGCTGCCGCGGTCAGCACCTCGGCCAAGGGCTCCTCGGCGCGGCGTCTCATGGTGTAACAGAGGTTGCTGCGGCGGGCGGAGCGCACCAACACCTCGGGACGGCGGAGCTGCAACAGGCGAATAATGTCGGCGCGCACCTGGGGGGCCGCCGTGGCACTGAGGGCCACCATCGGAACTCCTGGGCAGAGGCGGCGCAGTTCCCCCAGTCGCCTGTAATGGGGCCGGAAATCATGGCCCCAGGCGCTGATGCAATGGGCCTCGTCCACCGCCAGGGCCACCAACCGCCCCGAGGCGTGGATCTCTTCGAGGAGCCGGCGGGTGACTTCCACCTGGAGCCGTTCCGGGGACAGATACAGAACCCTCAGACTCTGATCCTGCAAGCCCTGTTGCAGCCGCAGGCGGCGCTGCGGATCGAGACCCTGGTGCAGACAGGCTGCGGCAATGCCATGGCGCTGCAACTGGCGCACCTGGTCCTGCATCAGGGCCACCAGGGGCGAAATCACGACCACCAGCCCCTGACGCACCAGGGCAGGCAGCTGGTAGCAGAGGGATTTACCCGCCCCGGTGGGCAACACCGCCAGACAATCCTGGCCGGCCAGTAGGGCCTCCACCACCTCCCTTTGCCCGGGGCGGAAGTGGTCCCAGCCGAAGGACTCCTGAAGGGTTTGCCTAAGGCGATCCACCGGCGACCAACCCCAGTGATGGTGTCACCGGACCCTAGCGCTCCACCACCTGTGGCCAGCAGGGTATCAACGCCAGACAGGGCCTCAGGGCAGGGCCGGCGGATCCAGTTGATCGGCAGACTCTTCCACGAGCTGGAGACGCACCTTTTTCCCCCCAGCCAGCTCGCCCAGGGAAACACGCAGGGTGCTACCGCTGAGGCTTTGCAAAGCCGTGAGTAAATC
>JAPLIF010000147.1 GCA_026389255.1 Cyanobacteriota bacterium | reverse complement strand
CAGGGACCTGGAGGTGGCCATGGTCCTGGTCACCAGCAGTGGTCGGGATGCGGTCGAGCGCAAGTGTGCCCCCCACCCCTGGCTGGAGATCATCAGCGAGCGGGTCCTGGGGGATGATCCGGAGTTGGTGGCTGGCAAGCCGGCTCCGGATCCGTTTTTGTTGGCGGCCCGGCGCCTGGGGGTTGCCCCTGGGACCTGCTGGGCTTTCGAGGATTCCCTGGCCGGGGCCCAATCGGCCCGGGCGGCCGGTTGTGTGGTTCATGTGGTTCCGGGCACCGCCCTGCCTGCGGCCGCCCTGCATGAACTGCAGGCCACCGCCGACACCATGCTGGGGAGCCTGGAGGATCTACGCCTGGACTGATGGCGTGCTGGCGCTCAGTACAGCCGACTCAGGACGAAATCAGGCAACCCCCTGAGGGCACCACGGGCTTCCGAGGGAGGCAACCAGTCGATCGCGGTTTGGGCTTGGCGGGCAAAGCCTTCAGCCAATTGGCGCGAACGGGGAATGGCCTCGCAATCGCGCACCAGGGAGAGGGCCTGCTCAAGGTCCCCTTCATTACAGAACTCCCGTTCAATTAAGCCGGCCAGGGCGGGCCGCTCTTCAAGGGCATAGAGCACTGGTGCTGTCAGATACCCGGCGGCCAGGTCGCTGGCGGCCGGCTTGCCTAATTCCTGGTCGCTGCCAGTGAAATCGAGGATGTCGTCGACCACCTGGAAGGCCAGGCCCAGTTGTCGGCCGAACTGGTAGAGGCTGTCGAGCCGCTCGGAGTCAAGACCGGAGAGCACCCCGCAGGCGCGGGCGCTATTGGCCATCAAGGAGGCGGTTTTGCAGTAGCTCTTATCGAGATAGGTCTCGAGGCTTTGGCCGGTGTCGTAGCGGAAGAGCCCCTGGCGCACTTCCCCTTCGGCCAGATCCATGATGACCCGCGACAGGAGCTTTACCACCTCAAGATCGTCGAGGTTGGCCAGGTGCCAACTGGCCTGGGCGAAGAGAAAATCACCGGCCAATACGGCCACCCGGTGATTGAAGCGGCTGTGGACTGTGGCGACACCGCGACGGGTGGCGGCCCCATCGACCACATCGTCGTGAACCAGGGAGGCCGTATGGATCATTTCGGTGATCTCGGCTAGGCGCCTGTGCCGCGCACTCAAGCTGCCAGTGGTCGAGATGGCTTTGGAAAGCAACAGCACGATGCCGGGCCGCAGCCGCTTGCCTCCTGCGGCAAAAAGATGCTCTGCCGCCGCCTGCAGGATGGGATGGCCGGCACCAATGAGACTACGTAGTTCGGCCAGGAGATTGTCCAGGTCGGACTCAACCGGCTGTAGCAGCTCTGCAACCGTGGTCACGACTCCTCCCAGACGTGATGATCCTAGAAGCCCCGCACTGGTGACTGGAGGCTGACGCTGCGAACCAGGGGCTCCGATCCCAGCCAGCTGGTGGCGGCGACTGCAAAATCGTGGGCCGAGCCGGTGACGCAGAAGCGGGTGCGCTCCATGGGAGGGGGGAGGGGCACCCCTTGGCTTTCCCGTTCCGAGGGATCCCCGAGGCTGGTGAGCAGGGGGCCGAGCCGTCGCGCCACGGCGGCGGCGGGATCCAGCAGCCGGACCCCCACCGGCACCAGTTCCTTGAGCATTGGGCGCAACATCGGGTAGTGGGTACAACCCAGCACAATCGCTTCCACCCGGGCAGCCAGCAGCGGTTCGATGTGGGCCTGGGCCGCCGCCCTCAGCTCCGGTCCGTCGAGAATGCCGGCTTCAATCGAGGGCACGAAAGTGGGGCAGGCGATCTCAAGCACTTCGGCTGCGGGTCTCACCGCTTGGATGGCCCGCCGGTAGGCGCCGCTGGCCACGGTTGCGGGGGTCGCCAGCACCCCGACCCGGTCGGATCGGATCTCGGCGGCCATGCTGTCGATCAGGCCGAGCACCGGCACTCCCGATTCGGCGACGGCCACATCAAAGGCCACGGCATTGGAGGTGTTGCAGGCCATGACCAGCACCCCTACCCCCTGATGCCGCAGCCAATGGGCCACTTCCGCCGCGATTTCCCGTAGATCGGCACTGGAGCGCTGGCCATAGGGCACCCGGGCCGTGTCGCCGAGATAGAGGCAGCGGCTATGGGGATAAAGGCCGTGGATCTGGCGCAACACAGTCAGACCGCCAAGGCCGCTGTCGAACAGTCCGATGAGAAGGCTCAAGAGGATTGCGTCAGGAAGGACAGGATGCCGGCGGCGAGGGCCTGGGCCAGCTGGCGACGGTAAGGCCGGCTGGCCAACCGCGGGGCGTCGATCCCGCCCGTGACGAAGCCCATTTCGGTAAGGACCGAGGGCATCACCGTGCGGCGGATCACGAAAAAGCGACCTGGACGGGCTCCCCGGTCGGGGGTACCGGGGGAGATCGCCATTAGACGTTGCTGCAACGCATCGGCCAAGCCGTAGGAGAGACCTCCCTCGTAATAGAACGTTTCGATGCCGTTCACATCGGGGCGATCCATGTTCAGGGCGTTGGCGTGCAGGCTGATGAACAAGTCGGCCTGACTGCTGTTGGCCAGATCCACCCGGGGGGGCAGGTCCACATCCACCTCCGAGGTGCGGGTCAGCAGTACCTGGACTCCGCGGGACTGCAGCAACCTGGCGGTCTGGAGGGCCACATCCAGCACGATGTCGGTTTCCCGCAGGCCCTGGATGCCTACGGCCCCCGGGTCTGGACCGCCATGGCCAGGATCGATCACCACCCGGTAGCGTCCCCGAGCCAGACGGGGCAAGGGAGTTTGGGCCATGTTGCCCTGGCCCCGGCTGAAGACAGGGCTGGGGCGGGGGGCACGGGAGTTGCCAGCGTCCTGGGCCGGCCAGGCCCAGGCGGGACTGTCCATCTCGCCTTCCCCCAGGATGGGCAGGCTCCGGGGGGGAAATTGGCGCAGATCCATGCGCCAGTGGTCCCGGCTGGTGCCCACCAAGCGCAATTGGCGCGGATCGAGCCGCAGGCCCGCTCGGAATTCGAGCACCAGCCGGGTGGTGCCCCCATCGGGCTGGCCGACCCGCACTTCCTGCAGCAGGCCGGCACCGGTCAGGGAGCGACGCCGCAGCGGGGCTCCAGGCAGGTCGAACCAGATGCGCGGCCCAGCCCCCTGGCGGCCTTCCTCGTAGTACGCCCGCACCGGTGTACCCGGGGCGGTGCGCAATTCGATGCCCTGATCTGGGCTGACGCGCCAGGCTGAGAGGGTGCTTCCTGCCAGGACAGGCGCCGGTCCCGCCACGGCAGCAATGATGACGGTGGCCGCCCAGAGGTCGCGGACAAACCCCCGGGGGGATCGACGCGGGGGGGACATGGGGCATCTGGCGCCTGTTTTGATCGCTGCCCCGCCCCCCATCAGACGCTCAGAACAATGTCGGATGACGGTGGCGCAGGCTGGGCATCTGTTGCCGGACCCGTTGACTGTGGCCGGTATCGATGGGCCCCATGGCAAGGCCCGGTGCCAGCCCCGCATCGGCCAGCACCGTTCCCCAGGGATCAATCACCAGGGCATGGCCATGGGTCTGGCGTCGGCCGTAATGGAGGCCGGTCTGGGCGGGGGCCACCACGTAGGCGGTGTTCTCAATGGCCCGGGCCTGGAGCAGCACCTGCCAGTGATCCTTCGCATGTTCCCGCGCCTGCGTTTCCAGCAGGAAGTCGGAGCCACTGCGCGGAGCCTCATCCTTGTCCCACCAACTGAAGGGAAAGCCCGCGCCCAAGTTGATCACCCAGCCTTTGGGCGTCCAATGGCTCACTGCGGCGTGCTTGTGCTGGGTCACACCCCAGACAGGGATTCCAAAACTTTGCAGGATAAACCGTCCAAAGAATGCACGCCGACCACACACCCCCCCATCCTTGGGGATGTTCTGATAGACGTTCAACGAAGGGAGATCATCCCTCACGCATTGTGACCCGTATTTGACTTCAGTCCTGACGGTTGCCGCATAGCGCCAGCCGTAATCGGGTGTGTAGATGTGGTCGGGCCGATAGTTCCGAAGCATCTCACGCCCCCACGCCAGAATCTGATCCGGCGCGTTGCAGTCTATTACCATCCGGTATTCCCAGACGGAGAAGTCCTTGAAAGCGGGATCGAGTTCGCCATCGAGGTAGGCCTTCTCATAATGCAGGTAACGCTTTACCGGATCCACGGTGGCCGGCGCGCTGGTTTCGGTCTCGGCATTGGTTTGCTCAACCGGCTTGGCATGTTCCAGACTGGTGGCCAGCGCCAAACGCTGCAAATTGCCTTCACGGGCTTTCGGACTGGCCTGCAGGATCGCCGTGCAAATTTCCATCGCCCGGCCGTA
>JAPLIF010000129.1 GCA_026389255.1 Cyanobacteriota bacterium | reverse complement strand
CTGGCAGCGGCAAGACCACCCTGGCCCGTGACCTCGCCCCGCTGCTCAAGAGCGAATCCGGCGAGCCGGCCCTGGTGCTTTCCACCGATGCGATCCGCGCCGAGCTGTTCGGCGATGCGGGCGTGCACGGACCCTGGGTCGAGATCCGAACGCTGATGCTGCAACGCCTCAAGGAGGCGGTGGCGGCCGGCACCCCGGTGATCCTCGATGCCACCCACGCCCGCCGGCCCTGGCGTCTCCTCTACACGCAGCTGCTGGAGCTGCCCGCGCCGGTGAAGCTGATGCGGATGCCCTGCGGACACGCCTGGGCAAGCTGCAGCATCGGCACCGCTATTCCCGCCTGCTCGATCTGGAGCGGCTGCTGTTCCTGCTGCGTCTGCTCACCAGCTTCAACGGCCTCGACAGCAGTGATCCAGCCACCGCCTCAGCCCTGGCCGAGATCTGCAATCCGCCGCCCCAGGGCGACCAGGCCGAGCGGGCCGCCGCCTATCTGGCCCGCTGGTGCGAGGTGCATGGCGGCAATAGCGATGTCTACGGCGATGTGGAGGCGATCAGCAGCGATCTGGCCTGGTTGGAGGCCAATGGCTTCACCTGTCTCGACTGGAGCAGCGGCAGCCGTTGGCGCTGCGGGAACACCACCTGCAGCAGGCCCAGGGCGTGGTGGATCTCTACGGCACCGCATCCGCCCCTCTAAAGTAGTGAGATCAACTACATCCGAGCCCTTGGCTGACGCCGGCACCTCTCTCCAGCTAGGCGTTGTGAGCGCATCCGAGGCCAACCGCTCCTTCTCCTCCCTGTTGCGGCAGGTGGCCCAGGGTCAGCGCTTTACCGTCCTCTCCCATGGCCGCCCCGTCGCCACCATCGCTCCGGCCGCAGAGAGCTCAGCCTCCCTGGGGGTATCGCGCCGTGCCCTGCTGGCGCGGTTGGCAACGCAGCCGGCGAGCGGGGAACCCCGCAGCTGGCAACGGGACGATCTCTACGACTGATGCCCTGATGATGCCCCTAGCTGACGGTTCCGGCTGATGCGCGCCGCTCTGAGTTGGGACGCCCTGGTGCTCAATGTCTCCGCCGAGGGGGGTGCCCGTCTGCTGCTCACGGAGGATCTCCACAACGGTTTCAGCTGGCGTGGCGTGCGCGTAGTGAACCCACTCATCGAGCCGCAGGATCTGCTGTTACTGCAGCTGCTGGGCAGATGAAGCTGACAGGCCGGAATTCTGTTATTCGCACGACAAGCAACACAAGGTTGCTCTGAAGCGGAGAAACTGTGGGAAGTGACAGGTGCTGAACGCTCGTCTCTGGCCTGCAACACGAGTAGGTGCTGCTCGATCGCCTGGAGGCTGAGGGCCGCAGCATCGCCCGGTTGCCGGGCCGCCAGTTGCAGGAGGATTACGACGCCACCCTGGCGGCGATGCACTCTGGCGTTGACTTCATCCACCAGGCCTCCCGCCCTTCGGGCTTTCCTGGCAACCCGCAAGCAAGGGGATCGCGGCACCAACCCATAAAAAAAGCCCCGGCGAACCGGAGCTTGGGGAGTGGGTGGGAGGGGGATGGCGGCAGGCTCCATCCCGGCCTCAGGCCCAACTCACCACTTGGTGGATTGGTCGATGACGTAGGCCGCCACATCGGCGATCTGGGCATCGCTGAGCTTGCCACCGAAGGCGGGCCTGGCGCCCTTGCCGTTGGTGACCTGGTAGATCACAGCGGCTTCCGGGCCTTCGGCATAGTTGGCCAGATAGGCCTTGAGGGCATCGGCCTTGATGGTGCGCTCAGCGTTCACCACGTTGCCACCACCCATGTGGCAGGCGGCGCAGTTGCCGTTAAAAATGGCGGCACCGCTGGCCGCATCGGCGGCGAAACTCGGCGCGGCACCCAGCACGAGGGCCAGGCAAAGAGCAAGAAGAGAGAAGAGACGACGCATGAGAGGGTGCCCTAAGGCACATGCAACCCACTCAAATTACCTGGGGGGCACCGGGCCGTAGGGGCGGGTTCGGGATATTTGCAACAAATGAAACAGAGGCCTAAAGGCTGGCCCTAACGGGGCAAACGGCCCCGATGGGGCACCCCAGCCTTCTCCAGCACCGCTTCCAGGGTGGGGGCGTAGCTGGTGAGCCCAAAGCGCTCGGGCGGACTGACGGGCTCATGCACAAAATGGCGTTGGCGGATCGAGAACCGGTCCCAGGCGTTGACCTCAATCCGCAACAGCTTGATCAACCCCTCAATCAACCAACCGCGCAGATCCAGGCCCACGGGCGGCAGCCAGCCGCGGCGCCAGCGCACCAGGGTGGCGACGGTGCGGTTGATGCTGATCGGTGCCTGGCCCAGCACCAGTCGCCGCACCGCCCCCTGGCCCGGCTCCGGGTTGGGGCCGTGGGGGGTGACGGCCAGGTGGGCGCAGACCGTGGCGATGTCGGCGGCGTGGATGAAGTGGAAGTTGGCGTCGGTGCGCAGCCACTTGGCCAGCCAAAGCCAGGGAATCGCTTCCTGGACCCCGGCGGTGAGGTAGCTGGTGGGGTGGGGATCCCCCGGCAGCACCCGGCCGCCGAACACCAGGGTGGGGAACACCGCCACGATGCGGTCGGCCAGGGGATGGATCTCCAGATCCTGGAGGCACTGGGCCTTGGTCTGGATGTATTCGGTGCCATAGGCCATCGCCTCCGGCAATAGCCGCAGCTGGCGATCGAGAATGGAGGCGGTGGAGAAATAGATGATCTGCTCGATTCGCTGGGGATCGAGCAACTGCAACAGCCGTTTGACCGCCACCACATTCACCTGATAGGCCCGCTCCGGATCCCCCCAGGCGGTGGCGGTGTGGATCACCCGGGTGGCGCTGGCGATGGCGGCGGCATGGGGTTCGAGATCCCGCAGGTCGCCCACCAGCAGGGTGATGCGCGGATCGTTGGCGGGCACCGCCTGCAGCTTGCTTGGGTCCCGCAGCAACAGCAGCAGCTGGGCATCGGAATGGCGATAGAGGTGGTCCGCCGTGTATTGGCCGACGCAGCCGGCGGCCCCGGTGATCAGGATCCGGGCGGGAGCGCTCAAACGGCAGCCCCCAGCAGCTCGTTGACGGCCTTGCCGGTTTCAAAGAAGACGCGGGCGTTGTCCTCGGGCGTACCCGGCAAAATGCCGTGGCCGAGGTTGAGGATGTGGCGCCGCCCCCGGGCCTTGCGCACCGTATCGAGGATGCGGGCGCGGATCGCCTCCGGCGTGCCGAACAGCAGGCCCGGATCCACATTCCCCTGCACCCCCAGGTGCTGGGGCAGACGGGCACAGCCATCGGCCATGTCGACGGTCCAGTCGAGGGAGATGAAATCAACCCCGGTTTGGGCCATGCGCTCGAGCACACCGGCGCTGCCGGAGATATAGAGAATCAGCGGGGTGTCGGGGTGGGTGGCCTTCACCTGGTCGATGACGCGTTTCTGGTACGGGGCCGCGAAGACGTCGTAATCGATGGGGCTGAGCTGGCCGGCCCAGGAATCAAACAGCTGCACCACCTGGGCGCCGGAGTCGATCTGATAACGCACGTAGGTGGCGATCGAATCGGCCAGGTGGGCCAGGAGTTGGTGCAGCAGCGCCGGCTCCTGGAACGCCATGGCCTTGATCACCGAGTAGGTCTTGGAGCTCTTGCCCTCCACGGCGTAGGCCGCCAGGGTCCAGGGGGCGCCGACAAAACCCAGCACCGCGGCGGCATTGCCCACATCGGCCCGCAGGCGGCCCAGCACCTCGCCCACAAAGGGCAGGGCCTCGGCGGGATGGAGGGGCCGCAGGGCATCCACCTGGGCCTGGCTGCGGATGGCGGGCTCGATGATCGGCCCCTTGCTCTCGATGATGTCGAAGTCGATGCCCATGCCCGGCAGGGGCGTGAGGATGTCGGAAAAAAGAATCACGCCATCGGGGGCGAAGGCGCGAAAGGGCTGCATCGAGATCTCATAGGAGAGATCGGGGTTCTCCGAGCGTTCGCGGAAACCGGGATGGCGGTCGCGCAGATCCCGGTACACCTTCATATAACGACCCGCCTGGCGCATCATCCACACCGGCGGCCGCTCCACCTGCTCG
>JAPLIF010000093.1 GCA_026389255.1 Cyanobacteriota bacterium | reverse complement strand
GCCAGTGCCCTGGCGGCCTTCTACGAGCGCCTGCCCGTGGGTCATGTGGAAGCGGGTCTGCGCACCGACAACCTCTTTGATCCTTTTCCGGAGGAAGCCAACCGTCGGCTGATCTCCCAGCTGGCGGTGCTGCATTTCGCTCCCACGGAACAGGCGGCCCTCAACCTGCGGGCTTCAGGGGTGGTGGGAGAGACGATCACCACCGGCAACACGGTCATTGATGCCCTGTTGCAGATGGCCGAAACCACCCCCGAATGGGAGGTTGAGGGTCTGGATTGGCGCCGGCAGCGGGTGCTGCTGGCCACGGTTCATCGGCGGGAGAACTGGGGGGAGCGCCTCGAGGACATCGGCCGTGGCTTCCTGGCCCTGCTGGATCTCCACCCCGATACGGCCCTGCTTCTACCCCTGCATCGCAACCCGACCGTGCGGGAGCCGCTGCAGGCCCTGCTGGGGGGCCACCCGCGTGCCTTCCTGACCGAACCCCTCGATTACAACCACCTGGTGGCGGCCCTGCGCGGCTGCACCCTGGTGCTCACGGATTCGGGCGGGCTGCAGGAGGAGGCTCCCGCCTTGGGTAAGCCGGTCTTGGTGCTGCGGCGCACCACCGAGCGGCCCGAGGCGGTGGCGGCTGGAACGGCCAAGCTGATCGGCACCGACAGCACCGCGATTGTGGCGGAAGCCAGCCGCCTGCTGGAGGATGCCGAGGCCTACGGGGCCATGGCCATGGCCCACAATCCCTTCGGAGACGGCTACGCCAGCGGTCGCATCGTGGCGGCGGCCTTGCGGTTCATGGCCGCTTCTTCGCCCACGGCGGGAGGTCGATGAAGACGGGGGTATTGCTCTCTAATCCGGAGATGATCTGGGTGTCCCGGCCACTGCTAATCCCCAGTTCGACCGGCTGAAACTTGGGCTCCCGATCTTTGCCGACCAGCAGGACCCCCGGGCGGCCGTTTTCGGTGACCACCGCCACGGTGGGCACCAGGGTGCGGGGCCCCAGGTTGCCAGTCTGAAAATCAACGTCGGCGGTCATGCCGATGCGCAGCTGGGGCGCTGGCTGGGTTAGCTGCAACTTGACTTCGAAGGAGGTCACGTTGTTGGTCTTGATGGCCCTCGGTGCGATTTGGCGCAGCTGGGCGGGAAAGCGCCGATCGGGAAACGATTCGACCCGGACGTTGGCGGGCATGCCCAGGCGCAGGCGCCCCAGGTCGCTTTCGGGCACCTTGGCGATCACCTCAAGCCCCCGGGCCAGTTCAACGATCGATGAGCTGGTGGCCCCGGCGTTGGCGGAGGCGGTGGTGGTTGGGGTGACAAAGGCGCCGGGTTCGGCGTAACGCTGGCTGATGACCCCGCTGAAGGGGGCCCTGACGGTGAGTTCCTCCCGCTCCACCAAGCGCTGTTCGAGGCGCTGGCCGGCGGCGTTGACGGCCATGCGCTTGACCTCGAAATCCGAGCGGAAACGGCTGAGGTCGTTGAGGCTGATGGCCCCTTGCCGAAACAGGGGTTCATTGCGCTGGAGCTCGCTGCGGCTGCGCTCCAGTTCGGACTGGGCGGCCAGCAGATTGGCCTGCAGCTCCTGAATCCGGTCGCGGAGGTCGCCATCGTCCATGCGGGCGATCGGTTGGCCCGCCACCACCCGATCGCCCTCATCCACCAGCAGATCCACCATCTGGCCTTGACGTTTGGGGCTGACGTTGACCCGGTTGACGGCGTCAAGTTCGCCGGTCGCGGTCACGACCCCGGGCAAGGAGCCGGTGCGGGAGAGCACCGTGTAGGGGCCGATATCCCTGTTGGCCAGGGCCTTTTGGCGCAGAAACCACCCCAGCCCCGCCAGGGCGGGCACCAGCAGGGCCAGACTGATCCACAGGCCGCGTCGATCCGGGCCGCGGCGGGTTGTCGGCGCTGGCGATAGGTCCAATTCCGGTGCGGACATCAAGGGCTAAGGGCTGGAGCCAGTCTCGCTGTTGGATTACGCCATCGTGGTCGGTTCTAGGGGCAGCGGCTCGTAGATTCCGTCCATGCTTAAAGCCGGAATCGTCGGCTTGCCCAACGTGGGCAAGTCCACCCTCTTCAACGCACTGGTGGCTAACGCCCAGGCCACCGCCGCTAATTTTCCCTTCTGCACCATCGAACCCAACACCGGGATTGTGGCGGTGCCCGATGGGCGCCTTGGTCACCTCGCCAAGGTGTCCAGCTCCAAGGAGATCGTCCCCACAAGGGTGGAGTTCGTGGATATTGCCGGCCTGGTCAAGGGGGCCAGCCAGGGCGAAGGGCTGGGAAACAAGTTCTTGGCCAACATCCGTGAGGTCGACGCCATCGTCCACGTGGTCCGTTGCTTTGAAGATGACGACGTCATCCATGTTTCGGGGGCGGTGGATCCGGTGCGCGATGCGGAGGTGATCAATCTGGAGCTGGGTCTGGCCGACCTGGCCCAGGTGGAGAAACGCCGCGACCGCCTCAAGAAGCAGCTGCGCACCAGCAAGGAAGCCCAGTTAGAGGACGGCATTCTGGAGCGCATTCAGACAGTGCTGGAGGCGGGCGGAGCGGCCCGTTCGGTGCCCCTCGATGGAGACGAAACGGCGCTGCTGCGTCCCCTGGGCCTGCTCACCGCCAAACCGATCATCTATGCCACCAACGTCAGCGAGGACGACCTGGCCAGCGGCAACGCCATGGTCGAGGCAGTGGCAGCCCTGGCGGCCCAGGAGGGGGCAGAAACGGTAAGAATTTCAGCCCAGGTGGAGGCTGAACTGATTGAGCTGCCAGAGGCAGAACGGGCTGAATTCCTGGCCGGGCTGGGGGTGAGCGAGGGGGGGTTGCGCAGCCTCATCGCCGCCACCTACCGCCTGCTGGGCCTGCGCACCTATTTCACCACCGGCGAAAAGGAAACCCGGGCCTGGACGATCCAGGCGGGCATGACGGCCCCCCAGGCCGCCGGGGTGATCCACACGGATTTTGAGCGCGGCTTCATCCGGGCCCAGACCGTGGGCTACGACCAGCTGCTGGAGGCGGGTTCCCTGGCGGAAGCCCGCAACCGGGGCTGGCTGCGCAGTGAGGGCAAGGAGTATGTGGTGGCTGAGGGGGACGTGATGGAGTTCTTGTTCAACGTCTGAATCCAGTCCCCTTTCCCTACCCGCATGGCTTCAACCGTGAACCGATCCCCTCTGCGGGGTGCCGTTCTGCCGGGGGATCTTTTGGCGGGTCTGACGGTGGCGGCCTATCTCATCCCCCAGTGCATGGCCTATGGCGAGCTGGCCGGCCTCGCCCCGATCAATGGCCTCTGGGCCATGGTGCCTTCGATCGTGGTTTATGCCTGGCTGGGGGGCTCGCCCCAGCTGTCGGTGGGACCCGAAACCACCACCGCCTTGATGACGGCGGCCCTGGTGGGGCCGATGGTGGCGGCGGGCGATCGGTCTGAGCAACTCGCCCTGGCCAGCTTGATGGCTCTGCTGGTGGGGGCGATGTGCCTGCTGGCGGCCCTGCTGAAGTTGGCTTTTCTGGCCGACCTGCTCTCCCAGCCGATCCTGGTGGGCTACATGGCCGGGGTGGCGTTGTTGATGATCGCTGGCCAGATGCACACCCTCACCGGGATCGGCCCCAGGGCGGATTCCCTGGGGGCGGCCCTGGAGGAACTGGCCCAACGCCATGGGGCCGTGCATGGCCCAAGCCTGGCTTTGGCCGGCGTGGCCCTGCTGCTGATGCTGGTGCTGCGCCGATGGCGGCCCCATCTGCCTGGGCCCTTGCTGGTGGTGCTGCTGGCGACGGCGGTCTCGGGGGTGCTGCATCTCGATCGCCAGGGGGTGGCGGTGGTGGGCACCCTTCAAGCGGGCCTGCCTTCCCTGGCCCTACCCACGGGCTTGACGTGGGCCCGTTGGCAACCTCTGCTGCTCGGGGCCGTCGGGATCGCCCTGGTCGGTTACTCCGACAACATGTTGACGGCCCGATCCTTTGCCCAGCGCCACGGGGAACGGATTGATGCCACCAAGGAGTTGGTGGCCCTGGGGGCCAGCAATGTGGCGACCTCCCTGTTCCAGGGGTTCCCGGTCAGCAGCAGCAACACCCGTACGGCCCTGGCGGACGCTATGGGGGCCCGCAGTCAGCGTTACTCCCTGGTGGCCCTGGTGGTGGTACTGGCCGTCTTGCTTTGGCTGCGGCCCCTGTTGGCCTTGTTCCCGCGGCCGGTGCTGGGGGCCCTGGTGGTGTTTGCGGCGCTGCAACTGATCGATCTCGATGCTTTCCGGCGACTGCAGCGTTTCAAGCGCAGTGAATTTCTGCTCGCCCTGGTCACCCTGGGGGGGGTGTTGTTCAGCGGCATTCTTGCCGGCGTGGCGGTGGCGG
>JAPLIF010000128.1 GCA_026389255.1 Cyanobacteriota bacterium | reverse complement strand
TGCGCAGCTGGCATTTCGGCTGCTGGCTGTTGCAGGAGCGGGGCTTCCGGGAGGTCTGGAACGTGGTGGGGGGAATCGACGCCTGGAGCGTGGAGGTGGATCCCGCCGTACCGCGCTACTGAATTCGCCAGGGAGTCCGCCAGTAAGTTCGCCAGTGATGAGTCGCCTGTCAGCGATGACAGGCCGCCCCAGGAGGCGGTCGCAGCATCTACGATCAGCTTCAATTCATTAACCGCCCGATTGGACAGCCTGCCGCGCCGTCAACAGGAGGTGCTGCAGGCAACGGTGCGGCATTACGTCGACACCGTCGAACCGGTTGGCAGCCATACCTTGGTGCGGCGTTTTGGCTTTACGGCCAGTCCAGCCACCGTTCGTTCGGCCATGGGCGCCCTCGAGCAGCGAGGTCTGCTGACCCAACCGCACACCTCCGCCGGCCGTATCCCCAGCCAACTGGGCTATCGCCACTATGTCGACCAGTTGCTGCCCCAACCTGGGGCGACGGCACGCCAGCTGGAAAGCGAGCTGCTGGGGGTGAGTCTGCAATGGGCCGCCTTCGACGACCTGATGCTGCATCTGGCCCGGCGCCTGGCCGACCTCACCGGGTTGCTCAGCCTGATCAGTCGTCCCCAGGCCCCCCGTCCCAGCCTGCTAGAGATCCGTCTGGTGCCGAACGCCGATCGGCTGATGGTGTTCCTGGTCCAGGGGGCCACCCTGACCACCAGCCTCAACCTGCGCCTGCCTGCCGTTGCCCCTGATGATCTGGCGATTCTGGAGCGCTGGACCAATGCCCAGCTGCACCGCCAGCCCGAGGGACGGATCGCCTGGAAGCAACTGCCTCGAGAGCTGCAGCGCTGCGGAGACCCCCTGCGCCAGGCGCTCGACAGCCACGGCAAGGCACCCCACGAGCTCGACGGCCTGGTGGCGATGGGCCTGGGGGGACTGCTATCCCAACCGGAATTCAGCCGTACCGCCAGCCTGTTGCCCCTGGTTCAACTGGTGGAAAGCCACCCTGAAGCGGTGCTGCAACCCAGCCATCAGCAACCCCAGGAATCCATCTGGATCGGCAGCGAGCATCCCCACGGAGCCCTGGGGGAATGCGCCGTGGTGCAGGCGGTTTACTGCGCCGCCGATGGGGCCCGGGGCCAGGTCGCCCTGGTGGGCCCGATGCGCATGGCCTACGCCACCGCCAGGGCCGCAGTGCAATCGGTGGCCAACATCTTGCAACGCCTGTTGAGCTGAAGGCAAAGTCATGACCTATTGCGTCGCTTTTCAGCTGGACGAAGGCCTGGTCTTCGCCTCCGATTGCCGCACGAATGCTGGGGTCGATTATATCTCCAGCTACAGCAAGATGCATATTTTCCAACCGGCTCCTGATCGTTTATTTGTGATGATGGCCGCCGGCAATCTGGGCACCACCCATGCGGTGATCAACCGCATCCGCCGGGACTTTGACAATCCCAAGTTGCCCGTCCCCAATCAGGCTGATGCACGGGCCGACAGCAAGCACACCGGCGAAGATCGCCCGGATCTGCTATCAGCCCGCTATGTCTTTGAGGCCGCCGACTACATCGGACGGGTCAGTGTGGCCGTGCAGGCGAACCACGCCACCTCCCTGCGGGAGGCGGGCGCCACCGGCGAGGCTAGCTTCATCCTGGGGGGACAGATCGCAGGCCAACCCCAGGGTCTGTTTCTCATTTATCCCCAGGGCAATGCGGTGATGGCAACACGGGAGACACCATTTCTGCAAATTGGTGAAAGCAAATATGGCAAACCACCCCTGGATTACATCGGCCATGCAGGCCTTTCCCTCGAGGATGCTGCACGGCTCTGTCTGGTCTCCCAGATTGTGACGCGGCGCTCCAACCTGACCGTGGGCCCCCCGTTTGAACTCGCCATGGTGCCCCGGGACAGCCTGAAGGTGAGCCGGCGCATCAAACTCGATAAAGATGCCCCCGAACTCACCCGCGCCATGGAAACCTGGTCGCGCAGCATGCAGGAGACATTGAAACGCCTACCGCGATTCAACTGGGAGGAATCGCCACTTTAGAGTGAAGATTACCGGAGAATCTTTAACTTTCCAATGTTTAGCCACCCCCACCAACCGTGCAATGAATGAATCGGTGCTGGCTTTACGGTCTTAAAAAGAACCATTCACTTGCAAATGCTCGGCCACCGTATTGACATCCTTGTCGCCGCGGCCGGAGAGGTTCAAGACCACTTCGGTGCCGGGGGCGAGGGTGGGGCAGAGGCTTTCGAGCCAGGCGAAGGCATGGGCCGTCTCCAGGGCGGGGATGATGCCTTCGAGGCGGCAGAGACGCTGCAGGGCCTCCAGGGCCTGGGCGTCGGTGACGGCGGCGTACTCGGCCCGGCCAATGGACTTGAGGTAGCTGTGTTCGGAGCCGACGCCGGGATAATCCAGGCCGGCACTGATGGAATGGGCCTCCTGCACCTGGCCCTCCTCGTCCTGGAGCAGCAGGCTCATGGCGCCGTGCAGAACCCCCACCCGTCCCTCTGTGATGGTGGCGGCATGGCGGCCGCTGGCCACCCCTTCGCCGGCGGCTTCGACGCCGATCAAGCGCACGCTGGTGTCTTCGACAAACGGATGGAAGAGACCCATGGCGTTGGAACCGCCGCCGACACAGGCCACCAGCACATCGGGCAGGCGGCCAAAGGCTTCGGCACACTGGCGCTTGGTTTCTTCGCCGATGACGGCGTGGAAATCGCGCACCAGCATGGGGTAGGGATGGGGGCCGGCCACCGAGCCCAGGATGTAGTGGGTGCTTTCCACGTTGGTGACCCAATCGCGGATGGCTTCGCTGGTGGCGTCCTTGAGGGTGGCGGTGCCGGCCGTCACGGGCTGGACCGTGGCCCCCAACAGGCGCATGCGGAAGACATTGAGGGATTGGCGGCGCATGTCCTCGGCGCCCATATAAATGACGCAATCCAACCCGAAGCGGGCGCACACCGTGGCGGTGGCGACGCCATGCTGGCCGGCGCCGGTTTCGGCGATGATGCGCTTCTTGCCCATGCGCAGGGCCAGCAGGGCCTGGCCCAGGGCGTTATTAATCTTGTGGGCGCCGGTGTGGTTGAGGTCCTCCCGCTTGAGCCACAGGCGCGGCCCGCCCTCGGGGCGGCGGTAGTGCTCGGTGAGGCGCTCGGCCTCATAGAGGGGGGAGGGGCGACCCACATAGGTGCGCAGCAGGTGGTTGAGGCGGCTGGTGAAGGCCGGATCGGCCCAGGCCTGGGCGGCGGCGACCTCCAGCTCGGCCAGGGCCGGCATCAGGGTTTCGGGGACGTACTGGCCGCCGAAAGCCCCAAAACGGCCCAAGGGGGTGGGGCGAACCGAGACCTGGAGGTCTGCGGCCTCGGGGACCAGAGGGCCAGCGCCGGCAGCCGTGCTCACGGAGGGGAAAGGGCTGGTCACCGGCGGCGGGGCAAACAAGATGAAGGCAGCGTAGGCAGCGGAGCTGGCCACCCGCCTGGAACCCCGCCCCAGGGCCCCTGGCGTGCGTGAATGGCTCCAAGAGCCAGGGCCCTTGGATGGGATCAGCCGCCCCTTCAGCACTCCGGCGGATCAGGGGAACCTGGGTCGGACTGCCGCCGGGTACGGCGGTTGTCTTCTGGAGTTGGCTGGCCAGTCGCCTGCTGTTTTTCCTCACCCTGGCCCTGGCCCTGCGGCCCCGGACTGGGGCGGAACTGGTGAACCGCCTGGGCCAATGGGATGGGGCCCACTACCTCAGGATCGTGGCGCAGGGCTATGCGGGCGACGAATTTGCCTTCTTCCCCCTCTTTCCTTACACCACCAAAGCGGTCGCCTCCCTATTTCATATCCCTGCCCTACTGGCGGCCCTGCTGCTAGCGAACGGGGCCTTTCTGGGGGGCCTGCTGGTCTTGCACCAGCTGAGTGTGCGCTGGCTGGGAACGGCCAGCGCCCGGAACGTGGTGCTGCTGACCTGCCTGAACCCCATGGCGATCTTTTTCGCCATTCCCTATACCGAATCGTTCTATCTGCTGTTCACGGGCCTCACCTTTGCCGCCCTGCTGCGCCGTCCCAGGGCGCCGGTCGGGCGCCTGGGCGGCCTAGCTGTCGGTCTATTCGCTGGGCTGGCGGCGGCCACCCGACCCACCGGTGTGGTGCTGGCGGCCTCGATTGGGGTGGGCTTCTGGCGCCAGCGGCGCTGGCGGGCCGGGCTGGTGGCGGTCCTGATGACCCTGGGCGGGTTGGCGGTGGTGATGGCCATCGGCTGGCAACGGCAGGGCGACGCCTTGGCCTTTTTGCATGCCCAGCAGGCCTGGGAAGTGACCCCCGGCTTCAACCTGGCGGGCCTGCCCTTCTGGCGCCGCCAGCTTTCCCAGGCCCTGTTGGGCCCCCTCAACACTGAGGCCGGGGCGCTGGTGGACCTGGCCCACCCCGCCGCCATGGCGGTGATCGCGCTGGCGGCCGGCCTGGCCTGGGGTCCGGGGCGGCGCTGGCCCGCGGCCAGCTTTGGTCTGTCGGTAGGGGCTTTTGTGGCCTACTGGTTGCTGGGGGGCATGCCGGCCCTTTGCCTGCTGTTCAGCGTCGGCTGCCTGCCACTGCTGGTCTGGGGCTACGGACGTCTGCCCCTGGAGCTGTGGCTATTTGGGGCCACCAGCGTGATGGCCTATCTGCTCAAACAAAACACCATCAGCCTGGAGCGCCATGTCTTCGCCACGGTGCCGCTGCTAATGCTTTATGGGGCCTGGTTCAGCGCCCACCCCCGCTGGCTGGGATTTCTGCTGGGTTTCGGCAGCCTGCTGAGCGTGATTTACGGCGTGCGCTTCGCCCAGGGCCACTGGATCGGCTGAATCGCCACAAGTTGCCACCCGACTGGATGGACAGCGCCGCCGCGCCAAGCTGGCGTAGAACAGTTGTCGATCGTGATTCCTGGGCGTGATGGCGGCCAATCCCAGCCTGACCCCTGCCAACGGCAGCTGGCTCAGCGCCAACCTGAGGCAGCGGGTGGCCAGCGCCGCCACCGCCCGGGGCCTGGACCCGGCGGTCCTGTGTGAGCAATGGGTGCTGGCGGCCGTGACCACGTTTGAGCACCAGCACGGCCTCGACCCAGGCGATGGCAGCGGTGATGGCCGTTGCTCCGTGCGCACCGGCAGCCGCACCCTGGGCCCGGTGCCCTTGCCGGTGCAGCAATAATCTGGGTCCGCGTCCCATGCCTCACCCAAGTCGATGGCCAAAGGCGGCTGGCAGGAATTCAGCTCGGCGGAGAGTCTGCAACGCCCCGAGGGACCTGGAGCCGCAACCCCGGCCAAGGCCCAGCAGCGTGTGCGGGTGCAGCGCACCAAGGCCGGCAAGGGCGGCAAGTTGGTGACCGCCATCACCGGCATGGAGGTGCCTGAAGCGGAAGCCCGGGCCCTGCTCAAAGCCCTCAAGGCCAAGGCGGGCGCCGGCGGCAGCCTCAAGGATGGGGTGATTGAACTACAGGGAGACCAGGTGGCGGTGGCCCTGGCGGCCCTGGCTGAGGCGGGGTTCCGGCCCAAGCAGGCGGGGGGTTAGGGATTCAGCCAAGGGCGTTGGGCTGGGCCCACCTCAAAGAGCCTGCAGTCCAGAAAGCCGATGCTGAACTCGGAGAGGCTGCAAAATTCCTATTTCATAGGATTGATTGCCCTGGCCTTGGACGGGGCCGATCAGACGATACACAGGGTTTAGAGCCAAGACCCAGGCGGGCATTGACATGGGAGGACTCGGTGACGGGAGCCGGCTCTGGTTTTTTCAGGGAGCCCACGGGGATGGCGCCGGCGTCGCCGGCGGTGCAAGCGATGACTCCGGACATAAACAGGAGGCCAATGGCTGCCCCTAGGCAGCGGCGATTGGCATGATTCGAGGAACTTTCCATAAGATTGCGATCGGCCAAATACTTTTCAAAAGTATTTAGCCGGGTTGCTGGGGTCAATCGTCCAAGGACAACCTTTTAAACGCGTCTCATGGGGTACTATCCGCGCCACGGAGCAGGGCCTTGTAGCCAAGGCCAATAGCACGCCGCAAGGCTTTCTGGCGATTATTGACGCCCAGTTTTTGCAATAGGTTGGTGCTGTAGGTCTGCACGGTTCGAACCGTCAGCCCCAGCCGCTCGGCGGTTTCCTTATTGCTGAGGCCGAGGGCATAGGCCTCCAGCAATTGCTGTTCTCGCAGGCTGAGATGAAACAGGTCCTCGGCATAGCCCGAGGGGCGTTGGCCCAGTTCCTTGAGGCGCTTCTGAATCGAAGGGCTGTGATACTTGGTATTGGTGACAACAGCCATCGACATCAGGGTAATCGTTTGCGGATGCGCCAGAAGGTCCTGATCGGCAACAATGATGGGAAGTCCTGCGCCACTGTCAAACGCATCCAGCTTGGTGATAAGTGCCAAAGTCCTCAAGCCTGGATGAACTTTTCTGGCTTGGCTGATCAGGTCCACCAGGGAATAATCAGGTAGATCGTCTACCATCATCAAAATTCCCGGCTTGGTGCGGGCCACGAGTTCGATGGCAGCAGCCCCTGTGATGCAGGCCCCCAAACAATCGTTCCGATTGGGTCCCATGGCGCGGTATAGGTTGACCAGCTGCAGCTGGGCAGCAGCGGCATAGACAACGGTTGGCTCGAACCCAGAGGAAAGACAGGCCAGCAAAAATTTGGCCTGAAATCGGCCCGACGCTTCTTCCAGTTGACTCGGGAAAAACATCATCAGCTGGGCGCGGGCTGGGGTGACGGCTCGGAAGACGCGTCAACAAAGAAGTGTGAATTATCTTGCATCGAATGCCCCGATGGTCAGGGCCCTTTCGCTCCTTGGATTTTTGCTCCTTGGATGTTATCAGAATGATTGCAAGTGCCAGTGGGCAAAGGTTGATATCAGCAGACAATAGTAACTTGATCACGAATCGATGCCAATTGAAAGTCAAGAGCGATGCGACAGCGGATTTTCTTGACTAGAAGCTCATCCGGTTGACCCGTGTATCCAGTCGAGAGAGTAATCGGCCTTGTAGATTTCCCGAATTAGAAGCAGTTCTTCGGTGCTGGGAATAACTTTGTTCTCTTTTTCTGCTCTGCGGCAATGAAGGGATGGAAGCTCAACTCCCCATTTACCTTCAAGAAAGATCTTTAGCGTGGTATCAATCTCCTCCATCTTAAAAATATGTTCGAAATAATCTTTGTTGTTACCCAGGATCAGCGACTGCGGAGCAAAATGATGCCCAAGGTAATTTAGGTTTGGATTGGCGCCATGGGGAAAATCATGGGCTGCCATCAGGTTGGCAAAATTCTTGCAAAATTCACCAAGGGTCGGGATTGGTTCGCCGCATCTTTTTTCCCTCACTATTTTGTCCCTATATAAACTTATAAAGCGATCCACGGGGTCGCGCACAACGCAAATAGAGGGTCCGTCAATCCACGGCATAAAGTTACAAACCTCGTACCCAATATCCTTGAGATACTTGTATGTTTGGGATGCTTGATTGATGTAACCCGCTCCTTCGTCTTTAATTGCAAGTTGACCCGTCCTTGAAAAATAGATCCAGCTTCTCAAGGTGGTGCCGCCCCCCTTGGGAACATTATACAGGGCAAAATGATGCTCTTTGTCTACAAAGCGACCCATCCCAGGCGCAAAATTTAATGGCTTCCATTAATATTACCACACTTTTGTGGATCAACCCTGCCAGTTCGGTGCCATGCAGGGGCATTGATTGGTTTGGACAAGTTTCTGGAATCGTTCACCGCCAAAGAGGAATAAACGACGTCGGCTGGCATAGGGCTCTCTCACAAGTCGGAAAAGCAACAGCAGCGCGTCGAGCCGAATGCTCTTGCCGGCGGCATTGGGGCCGAACAACACCACCAAGGGCAGCCTTGGCTTCAATCAGCCATGTGAGCGCAGCGGGCTCAGGCAGATCATGGACTACAACATCCACAACCTTGGAACCTTGTGGCCATCCGGGCACACAGACGGCATCCTTTTCGTCTTGAAAGGGAACGACAGAAGGATCAAACGTAAAGGTCAGCTGCTCAACGGAGATGCTGGTCATGGCATCACACCCATAGCCTGATCCAGCAGCTGCTCCGCCTGTTGAATGTCTTCCGTCAGGGCAATGATGTCTCTGGACTGGGTGAGGGATGGGCCCTGTTGAACCGTCACTCCATCAGCTGTCGCATTGAGCCCGATGAACACGGCCTTGAGGCTGCTGCGGTGATGGCGCTCCAGCTCCAGGGCACGCATCAAGAAAAGACTATGGGTGGCAATAAAGACTTGCACGCCTGCATCGGCCAAATCCAGCAACAACGGCGCCAGACGCCGAATCAGCCGTGGGTTGAGGTTGGCTTCAGGTTCATCCCAAAACAGGATGGAATTGGCATCCAGGCTGCCATTGGCAATGAGCCTGGCCACCATCGTGAGCTTGCGATAGCCCTCAGCCACGAGATCGGCCTCCACCTTGATGCTCGGCTCAGCCATCTGAATGAAGAAACGATCACCCTCCAGCAGTGCCTTGCTACCCAGGGACTCCTCCAGTGGTAGAAACAAATCGGCGATTTCGCGTTTCCTGGCACCCCTAGCAATGGGCGAGCCCAACAACACACAGGTGTCGCGCCAGATTTCATCGAAGGGGATGGCCTGGGTTTCGTAGAGGCTCACGAAACCGGGATAGACCGACAGCAATTCACGCGTGGGCAGAAACACCGGGCCATGCGGCAACCATGCCGAGGGGAGGTCTTCTGTCTTGACGGCCTTATCGCTTTGGGTGGAAAACGAAAAGGAAGCTTTGCCTGCTTCCCCGAAGTCGGCCATCACCTCAGCACGTTTGTGGCCCTGGATGCGTCGGGCCAGCCGACCGAGTTTGCCCCGATCAGGCCGGAAGACACCGACGAGCTTGGATCCGAAGCGTGAATCCATGATCGCTTTGGTGGGGCGGTCTGCCGCCGGCTCATTGGCTGCCACCACCAGGCTGGACACGATGCTGTAGGCGAGCTTGAGCAGGTGCGTCTTGCCGCTGCCGTTCTCCCCATGGATCACATTGATGGCGCCGAAGCAAAGTTCGGCCTTGGCAAACACCGTGAAGTCGTGAAGGGTGAGGGCATTGAGCATCACGAATCTCCAAGGGGAAGCTGCGGGGCCGAACAGCACGTCGCTGGACCGCCTGCAATCCTGAACGACCCAACCGCGAGACTAAAGCGAGCGAAAGCAAGTTCAAGCATATGCAGCCCCCAAGGTGTTCTCCGGCTCCACCAACGCCTCCGCCAACACCGCCTCCAGCAACCGCCGGCGCTGCTGATCGGCCTGGCTGAGCTGCTGCTCCAGCTGGTCGCAGAGGGCTAATAATGTGTCCACTTTGGCGACGATGCGGTGTTGTTCGGCGACGGGGGGGGGAGGGGGATGGGAGCCTCTTCAGGTTCTTTTGATTAAGCTTAATTATAGTTGCACAGATACTTTCGCTCCACCCAGGCCCTCCAGTCGCTTGATCCAGGCATCAAAACGGGGGCAGCGGTTACGCACAAGAGCAAGCCCTGCTGAATAGATAGCATCGGGACCATCGGTAGCTTTGCGATAGTCGGGGATATGGCGTAGCAGCCGCTTGCTGGGGGCAGTGTCCCTGGAATCGTTGATCTCTTCAGGCTGCAAGGAGGCAACCTCAATCTGTAGGCTAGCTAAGCCATTAAGCTGCTCGTGATTGTCGTACAATGATTCAAGAAAAGGCAGACAAGCCATCACCAAGGCCTCGAACTCATGGAGCTGGATGTATGGGATGAATCGCCAGTCATTGATTTTGTCTGCCAATACCTGTTGGAGACGATCGCATCGCTCTGCTTGGCTTTGATCTGAAGCAATGCGATTGCGCATGGGGAAGTCATCCGGCAGACCATAGAGGTCAAACAAAGTCGTCAACCTAAAATCACGAGACGGGTTGTCTTTCAGGCAATTTCTAATATCTTTTTCCCAGTCGGCATAGCAGCCACCGCCTCGCACACCTTTACCGCTATTACCTCTTGCAGCAGCCTTGGCTTTACCAACGATCGTGGAAGACGAGGCCAGTCCAAAGCCCCAGAGATGGTCCCGCAGGCTGTTTCGTACGAAATTGTCTTCTGTACGCCCCTCCACAGCAAAAATCAAACGCGTCACAGAGTCAGCCATCAAGGCTTGCCTCCGATCACGCCCTTGTTGTAGAGCTCGCTAAGGCTGTAGACCTCCAGCCAGCGCTGCAGAGCATCACTGCTGAGCCTGGTGAGCCTGGTTTCGCCGTGGTCACTCTCCACCACGACAACTTCATCGGCTGAGAAGTGATCCAGTAATTCCGTAGACTGGGTCGAGAGGATGATTTGGGTGTGACGGGAGATCGAACGACAAAGCTCAGCGATCAGGGCAATGGCAGAGGGATGTAGGCCAAGTTCCGGTTCATCGATGCTGATCAGCCGGGGGAGGCGTTCGGTCGGTTGGGACAGCACCGTGATCAGTGCCAGGGCCCGCAGGGTGCCATCCGAGAACTGATGGCACCCGAAGCGTTGATCGCGGTCATCGACCCAATCGAGGCGAACACTGCCATTCACCGCCACAGGATCCAGCTCCTTGATGGCCGGCGCGATGTGGCGACAGTGGCGGTTGATGCGTTGCCAAGACTTGCGGTCGGCGTCCTGGTCACTCTCCTTGAGACGCAGGAGATAGGCAGCGAGGTTGGACCCGTCAG
>JAPLIF010000106.1 GCA_026389255.1 Cyanobacteriota bacterium | reverse complement strand
TCTTCTCCCCCTCCACCCGCTACCGCGTCCTCCCCCACCGGCCAGCGCTACATCCACCATGCCGCCCGCGGCTCGCGGGTGCTGCTGTTTGTGCGCGAGCAACGCAAGCAGGACGGCCGCCCCGGCGCCCCCACCGAACCGTTTGTGTGCCTGGGGTTTGCGCGCTACGAAAGCCACGAAGGCGAGCGGCCGATGGCGATTCGCTGGCGGCTGGAGCGGGAGATCCCGACGGCGTGGCTGCCGGTGATGGCGTTGGCGGTTTAGCGTTGAGCCATGGATCTCCACGAGCGGATCACCACCAATCCGGCTGTGCGTTTCGGCAAGCCCTGCGTTCGCGGCACCAGGCTCACCGTGGGAGATGTTCTTGGCTATCTGGCCAGTGGCATGAATGAAGCGGAACTTCTTGAGGATTTTCCGCAGATCACCCATGACGACGTTCTGGCCTGCCTGGCCTATGCGGCCGATCGTGAACGCCTGCTGATCAGCCTCACCCCTGCTGCATGAGCCTCAGCCTGCTCTTGGATGAGAACCTTTCAGAGAAGTTGCTCCCTTTGCTCTTCGATCGTTTCCCTTATTCAAGACATGTTCGCCTGATCGGGCTCGGAGGTGAGGATGATCTTGCGATCTGGGATCGGGCCCTACTGGATGGCGATCTTCTGGTCACGAAGGATGATGATTTTCTCAGACTCAGCATGAGCCGGGGCTTCCCGCCCAAGGTGATCTGCCTGGCCATCGGCAACGCCAGCAACGCTGCAACGGCATGCCTGCTGTTGAATCATGCTGCTGATATCGAGGCGTTTTCAAGCCATCCGGAAGCCGGCTTCCTGCTGCTCAGTCCTGGAGCGAAGACCTGAACTTTCGGAGCGTGCCCTTCCGCTGGCTCGGTTCTCTTCTCCCCCTCCACCCGCTACCGCGTCCTCCCCCACCGGCCAGCGCTACATCCACCACGCCTCCCGCGGCTCAAGGGTGCTGTTGTTTGTGCGCGAGCAACGCAAACAGGACGGCCGCGCCGGCGCCCCCACCGAACCCTTCGTGTGCCTGGGGTTTGCGCGCTACGAAAGCCACGAGGGCGAGCGGCCGATGGCGTGGGGGAATCTCTGTGGCGGCTGGAGCGGGAGATCCCGGCGGCGTGGCTGCCAGGCTGTTGCTTGGCATAGCGGCGGCGTTGGCGGTTTGAGACCCGCCAGACTGGTGGTCAAACCACTCCGGCGACCATGACGACCGCCACCCCCCAGCGCCTCACGGCGATCCTGTAACGGGAAGACGAGGTCTACGTGGCGGAGTGCCCGGAGGTCGGCACCGCGAGCCAAGGCGACACCATCGAGGAAGCCCTCGCCAACCTCCGCGAAGCCACCACGCTCTACCTGGAGGAGTTCCCCGCTGTGATCAAAGGCCACCCGCTGGCGACCATTTGACGTAGCAGATTGCTACGATTTTGCATAAGTCATGCCTAATCTCTCGTCCATGGCGAAATCCGCCTCCCCCGTTCGCCTGCAGGACGACTTGATGCGCAGGGCTGCCCTGGCCGGTGCCCGGCACCACCGCAGTGCTGCCCAGCAGATTGAGTACTGGGCCGCGCTGGGCCAGGACGTGGCGGCCCTTCTCGATCCCGACCTGCTGCTCGATGTGAAGGCCGGTCTGGCGCGGTTGCGGGTGGAACCGGTGCGGGCGGCGGCGGTAGCGCCGGAGAGCGTGTTCGCTGCCCTCGATGCCCAACGCCAGAGCGGCAGCCTGGCCGCATCCGTGGGCACGGCCTCTGTGCGCTATCAGGCCTGCCCCAGCCGGCCTGGCTGGCTGGAGCGAATCGACAGCGATGGCGACATCCGTGTCGGCACCTTTGAAGGTGGTGTGTTTCGGACCTGCGATCCCGCGGCAGCTTGAGTGAACGTCCCCAGCTGTGGATCCTCGTGGGGGGCAATGGGGCCGGCAAGAGCACCTATTACCGGCTTGCGCTCGAGCCGCTTGGGCTGCCCTTCGTGAATGCCGATGTGCTGGCCAGGATCGTCTTCGCGGAGGCCCCGGAAGCTCACAGCTATGAGGCCGCCCAATTGGCGGAACGGCAAAGGCATCAGCTGCTGGAGCGGGGTGTGAGCTTCTGTTTTGAAACGGTCTATTCCCATCCCTCCAAGATCGATTTCATCGCTCGAGCCAAGTCCCTGGGCTATCAGGTCATCATGGTGTTAATCCACTTAGAGAGCACGGGACTCAACCAAGCGCGAATCGCCGGACGGGTCAGCGAAGGTGGCCATAGCGTCCCGGCGGACAAGGTGATCAGCCGCATTCCCCGTTTGCTGGATCAGGTGCGGTCCTCGATCCCCTTGGTGGATGTGCTGCGGGTCTACGACAACTCCTCAGCCGTTGACCCATTTATTCCCGTGTTCACGATCACGAACGGCTCCTTGAAACTGCATCGGGATCCCCTGCCGGCATGGGCGGCTGCGCTGTTGCAGATCGGCTGAAACGCCGCGATCTTGAGCGATGATTTCATCCATGTCCATGCCCTGGAGCAAGCGGCTGCGAGCGTTCCGTCGAGCCCTTGTTCTGCGCCTGCTGGGTCCACCCCCACTGCTCTGGCGCCTGGAGGGCTGGCGGCCGGTGTTGCTGTGGCGCGGCGTGGAGGCGGGCCAGTGGCCCCGCACCCTGCGCAGCTGGCTGGCCCTGCCGCCCCTGCTGCTGCAACAGCTGCACTGGTGGAGCGTGCGCCCCCTGCGGCAGGCGCTCTGGCGCCGCCGCCTGCGCAGGACCCGACCCACCTCCACGCCACCTCCTGCTCCCCTGCCCAGGCGCCTGGCCCTGGCCGCCTGCTGGCTCAACAGCTTCCAGCCCCATGAAGTGCGCCAGTGGCAGGCCGTGGGCGTGGATCGCTGGGCGGCACTGGGCACCAGGCTGCCCGACAGCCACAGCGGCGCCTTCCACAGCCAGCGGCGGCTGGGCTGGCCCCAGCGCTGCCGGCCGGCCCTGGGGCTTCTGGCCGACAAAGCCGCCCTGCTGGAGCACACCCCGCCGGCCTGGCGCAGCCCCTGTTTGGCCCTGCCCCCCGGCGATCGTTCCACCGCCATACCGGCCTGGTGGAACGCAGCGCTGCATGGTCCCGGCCTGGTGCTCAAACCGCTCTCCGGCAACGCCTGCCGCGGGGTGGTGCGTTTCCAGTGCCGCCAGGGCCAGCTCCAGGCCGAAGGCCTGTTCCGCCCCCTGCCCCCCGGCGCGGCAAGCGACCTCCCCCTTGCTGGGGCCGCAGGGAGCATCACGCCGAGAGGGCTTCATTCCCACTGGCAAGAGCTGCTGGGTCGGGTCGAGGCGGCGATCGCCATGCCCTACCTCCGCCAGGCCGCCAGCCTGCCGCCCACGGATCCGGCCGTGGTGGTGCGGGTGATCACCCAGCGGGCCACCCCCACCGCCGCGCCGACCGTGGGGCACACCTGGTTGGAGGTGCCCCTGCCCGCCGGCGCCTCCGAGCCAGGCCAACAAGGCCCGGTGGCCTTCATCGATCTCCAGGGGCGCCTGCTGCCGCTGGCCGCTGGCCGGCTCACAGAGATCCAGCGGCAGGCCCTTGAGCCATGGCAGGCCCTGGCGGCCCGGCATCCGCCGGAGCTGGTGGCCTGCCTGGAGGCCTCCATCGCCATGCACCAAACTCTGCCGCCGATCGATGCGGTGGCCTGGGACTGGATTCCCGCCGCCCCGCACCCCCTGCTGCTGGAAGGCAACAGCGGCTTTGGGATGCTGGTGCCCCAGCAGTGGGAGCACCTCGATGACCGCAACGCGGCAGGGCCGCACCCCTGAGCTGGGGCAGGATTACCCCCTTTCGAGCCAAGAATCCCTGTGATCCCCCTCCAGGCACAACATGCTGAGGGGATCCGGCTGTGGTGGCAGCTGCTGCGGGAGGCGGGCAAGCGCCATGCCCTCAGCTTGGCCGGCCTGGCCCTGCTGGGCACCCTTCTGGAAGCCAGTGGGCTCGGCCTGGCGGTGGCGGTCCTGCTGGGCGCCAAGGGTCTGGGCGGCGCTGTTGACGGTGGTGGCGGGGGGGCCGGCATGGCCCTCCCAGGGCTGGCCCCTGGCCCGGCCATCGGCCTGCTGATCCTGGTGATGACCCTGCGCAGCCTGCTGCAGGCCCTCTCCGCCACCGCCCAGGAGCGGCTGAGCAGCGGCTTCACCGATCGCCTGCGCAGCGACCTGCTGGCGCGGGTGCTGCTGGCCTCCAGCCAGCGGCTCGATCAGGTGGGGCGCGGCGATCTGCTGGGCCTGTTGCTGAGCGACATCAGCCGCAGCGTGCTGGCCCTTGACCAGGGCATCCGCTGCCTCCAGGCCGCCATTGCCCTGGCGACCTACGCCGCTGGCGTGTTGCTGGTGGGCCGGGGCCAGGCCCTCACCCTGCTGCTGGGGTTGGCCGCCGCCGCCGGGGCGGCCCTGGCCCACCGCTCCGACGCCTGGGGGCTGGGACAACGCCAGAGCCAGTTGAACGGCTCCCTGCACCGCACCGTGGGGGACGGCCTCCATGGCCTCAAGGCGATCCGGGCGGCGGGGGCGGAAGCCTGGCTGATGCAGCGTTTCGCCAGCGACAGCCGCCGCTTTCGCCAGGTGCTGCGGCTCACGGTGCGGCGCCAGGCCCTGTTCACCGCCCTGCGCGACACCCTCGTGGTGGCGGTGGTGGGGATATGGCTGCTGCTGGGCCGCTCCGGCCTCACGGTGGCGGCGATCACCACCACCCTGCTGCTGGCCCAGCGGGCGGCCGGCAGCCTGGGGATGGTGATCACCAGCCGTAGGCTCTGCCTGGGGGCCCTGCCGGGCTACGGGGCCCTGCGCCAGCTGCGCCATCGCCTCGGAGATCCCGGCGCCCCCCTGGCCCTGCACGGCTGGTCCCCCGGGGCGCCGCTGCGGGCGGTGCGGTGGCAGGGAGACGCCGAAACGTTGGAGCTGCGCCCTGGCCAGCTGGTGGTGGTGGCCGGCCCTTCCGGCACCGGCAAGACCACCCTGCTGGATGGCTTCTGCGGCCAGTTGGGCGAGGAGGCCAGCTCCTGGCGGCTGGAGCTGACCAGCGGCGAGCCGCTGCTGTTGGAGGGGCCCGCCGGGGTGCGCCGCTGGCGGTCGCTGGTGGCCTACGCCCCCCAGAGCGCGGTGCTGTTCGAAGGCAGCCTGCGCGACAACCTATTAATGCAGCGCGGTGCCGAGCCAACGCTGCCCCCCCAGCCACTGGAGGACTGGCTGGAGCAGCTGGAGCTCAGCCACCTGCTGGGGCGCCCCGGCGGCCTGGACGGCCCCCTGAACCTCTCGATGGACTGCTTCTCCGGCGGCGAGATCCACCGGCTGGGGCTGCTGCGGGCCTGGCTGCAGGACCGACCGATCGAGGTGCTCGATGAACCCACCGCCTTCCTCGATGGGGCCACGGCCCGGCGGGTGCGTCAGATCATCGCCGAGCGCAGCCTCAGCAAGCTGGTGGTGGTCTGCAGCCACGATGCGGAGCTGATCGCCCTGGCGAGCACCGTGGTGCGCCGCCAATCGGCCGACCGGGCCGCCGCGGTGGCCCAGCACTCCGTAGAAACCGGGGCCTAGATTCCAATCATCCCCTGCCTCCTGAGCCGGTTCCCCTGTGAAGGCCGTGCCCCTAGATCTCCCCCCGGGCGAGTGGCCAGGCAGCACGGTGATCGACCGGCCCACCCGGTTGCTCCTGGCCCTCACCCAGGCGGGCGAGGAGCTGGTTCCGGCGGCGGCGGCCCTGGCGGAGCTTGGGCCGGAGGACACCCAACGGCTGATCACCCTGCTGCACCAGCAGCGCCTGGCCCCCTGGGTGGCGTATCAGCTGCAGCAGGCCGGCCTGATGGCGCCGCTGCCCGAGGGGCTGCGCAAGGTGCTGGAACGGGTCACGGCCCAGGCCCGGCAACGCACGGCGCGGCAGCGGTTGGCCCTGCTCCATACGCTGCGCTGCCTGGGGGGCCACGGCATTGCGGCGGTGGCGCTGAAGGGGTCCCATCTGGCCTGGCAGCACTACCCGCAGCCGTGGCTGCGGCCGATGCGGGACCTTGATCTGCTGCTGCCGGAGGAGCAGATCGGCCCCGCCTTTGCCCTGCTGGAAAGCAAGGGCTTCCGGGTGCGGGGCGAGGAGGTGCGCCGCCCCGATGATCCGCTGCTGTGGCGGGTCAATGACTTCAGCCTTTTCCATCCCAGTGGGGCGTTCATTGAACTGCATCGCAGCCTCTGGTTTCGGCCCGGCGAAGACCTCTGCGGCGATTTCAGCCTCGACCCTGGCTTCTGGGGCCAAGAAGGTGGCTACCGCATGCCGCCCGACCCCGATGGGATCACCTATCTGCAGCCGCCCTATCTCACCCTCCACTGCCTGGTGCACCACCTGCTCCGCCAAAACATGGACATGGGCCCCCTGGGCCTGGTGGATCTGCAGTGGCTCCAGGCCGCCGGCCACCTGGATCACCCCGTCCTGGCCGAGGCCGCCGGGCGGCTGGGCTGCACGGCGCTGTTGACCACAGCCCGCACGGTGCTGGCGGGCTGGCGCCAGACCCGCTGGCTGTCGGCGCCCACCGTGCCCAACTGGGTGCTGCCCCTACTGATGAGCCGGGAGCAGAACCTGCTGATCTACCTCGATGATCGCTCGGTGCGCGGCCACGCGCGCCAGTGGCTGGCGATCCAGGCCCGCGGCGGCCGCTGGAGCGGTCCGGCCCCCACCCGGCCCCGCCAGCTGGCCAATTTGGTGCGGGGTGTGGCGCTGCTGCCGCGGCTGGCGAGCAAGGCCGGGGTGGTGGAGCAGCTGCGGCGCCGTTGGCGGCAGCCACCGGTGGCCCGGGCGGAGCGGCAGCTCTCCCCGGCCCTGGTGGCGGCCACCCGCGAGCTGCAGGCCCTCAGCCGCGGCCAGGCATAACCCGGGCCGGAGAAACGGGGCTGCCGTTGCCACCGGTCGTGACTTCCGCACCAAGGGCCCGCATCGGCTTCAGTCGAAAAGTGAAATAATGCAAAGATAGGGACGCATTTCGGAATCTCTATACCTTGGCGGGGATTTTGCCTTGACAGCGGATGGCGCCGCCACAGCTGCGACCGATGCCTTCGGTTTGCGTTGGCACAGCGCAGAGCTGCCGCTGCCCGAATTACCGCCAAGCCAGGGCCGTGTCGATGATCACTGCCCCATGGTCCAGGTTGTTGCGGAGGATCCCGCCGGCTGGCCGCCCCTCGCCCCCGGCCCCCACGACACCCCGTTTGTGCAGATGGCCCGGGGGGAGCTGCGGCTCACGGTGAAGGAGATCGGCCGCTTCCGGGTGAGCGGCGGCGCCACGATCGCCTGGAGCCGGGAGCACGGGGCGGTGAGCGACCAGGACCTGCGCACCTTCCTGTTGGGATCGGCGGTGGGGGCGCTATTGATCCAGCGGGGCATGCTGGTGCTGCATGGCAATGCCCTGGAGAAGGACGGCCGGGCGATCGTGTGCCTGGGCCACTCCGGCGATGGCAAATCCACCCTGGCCTATGCCCTGATGCAACGGGGCTGGCGGCTGCTGGCCGACGATCTGGTGGCCATCACCCCCGATGGGCTTGTGTTGCCGGGCATTCCGCGCATCAAGCTGTGGCATGACGCGGCCAAGGCCTTTGGGCTGGATCCCGGGGCCCTGCCGCCGATTCGCCAGGGGATGCACAAATATCTGCTGATGGGGCAGGAGATCCGCCGCGCCGAGCAGCCCACCCCCCTGGCGGCCCTCTACCGGATCCAGCAACGGCGCCCCAACGATCGGCCCGCGTCCCCAGGGGACGACAACCCGATCCAGCCGATCCTCTCCCAGAAAGCCAACACCCTGATGCTGCGCAACCAGGCCTTCCGGCCGCGCTTCGTGCGCGGCCTGGGGCAGGAGGGGCCGAATTTCATGGCCCTGTCACGGCTGCAGCGCACCGTGCCGGCGGCCTTCCTCACCCTGCCTTTCGGCATCGCCGCCATGGGCGAGTGGCTCGATCGCCAGGAGCTGGCCACGGCGGCGGCGGTAGCGCCGGTAGGGGCAGCGCCAGTGCCGGTGCAGGTGCCAGTGGAGGTGGGCTGAATGGAGCCCTATTACTACCTGGCCAGCTATCCCAAATCCGGCAACACCTGGTGCCGGGCCTATATCGCCGCCCTGCACCGCCAGCTGGAATCAGCTGAAAACAACGACCCGAGCCCGGAGCTACGGCTCAACCAAGACCTGGCCACCGGCGCGATTGTGAGCAGTCGCCACTGGCTGGATGATCAGCTCGGCATCGACAGCGCCGATCTGCGGCCCGAGGAGATCGACAAGCTGCGGGGCCAGGTGGGCCACCAGCTGGCCCTCTATAGCGAGGGCATGCGGTATCACAAGGTGCATGATGCCTTCGTGAGCCCGGATTCCGGCGGGCGGCCGGTGGTGCCCACCGAGGGCTGCCAAGGGGTGGTTTATGTGCTGCGCGACCCGGCCGACGTGGCGGTGTCGCTGAGCCATTTCTGGGGCTGGGACCTGGAGCGCACGGTGGCCTTCCTGCTGGATCCCCAGGCCTGCATGGTGCGTTCGCTCAAACGGGCCGGCAGCCAGGTGCGCCAGTCCCTAGGCCGCTGGGACCAGCACCTAACCAGCTGGTGTGATCAGAGGTTGCTGCCCGTGTTGCCGCTGCGCTACGAGGATCTGCTGGCCGATCCGGAGCACCAGTTCCGCCGCCTGGCCACCTTTCTCAACCTGGCCGCCGGGCCCGAAGCCCTGGCCCTGGCCCTGGAAGAGACGCGCTTCGAGGCCCTGCGGGCCAAGGAGGAGGCCGCCGGCGGCTTCGTGGAGAACTCCCCCCACCAGGAGCGCTTCTTCCGCAGTGGCCGCAGCGGCGAAGGCCGGGAGCGGCTGAGCGCCGAGCAGCTGGGCCAGCTGCAGGCGGCCTTTGCCCCCACCCTGGCCGCCTACGGCTACGCGACCGACCGATCACTCTCCACCCCCCTCGCAAGCTGATGTCTTCTTTGCTGTACCGCCATCCCGAGGTCTGTGCCTCCGAATTGGATGGGGAGGTGTGCATGTTCCACATGGAAACGGCCCAGTACCTCAACCTCAACGCCACCGCCTCGGCGATCTGGCGCTTGCTGGAGCAGCCCCTTAGCCGCGATGCCCTGGTGACCGCCCTGGTGGCACGCCACAACGTGGAGGCAGCCCTTTGCCGCCAGGAGACGGACACCTTCCTGGCCGAAGCCCTGGCCAGCTCGATGCTGCTGGAAAGGCCATCGCCATCGGTATCGCCATCCCCATCGCCATCGGTATCGCCATTGGTATCTCCATGAAGTGGGCCCTGGCGATGGCGGCCTTCGCCCTGCTCGACCATCTGATCTGGGTGGTGGTGCGTACCCTGCCGGGGCCCCGGTTGATCCGGCTCAGCCGCCAGCGGCCCTGGCGCCGGCTGGCGCTGCGGCTTTCCCCCCAGCGGCAGCAGTGGTGCTATGCCCGCATCCGCAGCCTGCTGAGTCGCCGCTGCCGCCAGGATCCAGTCGCCAGCACCTGCCTGAGCCGTTCGCTCGCGGGCCGGCTGCTGCTGGATCTGATCGGCGTGCCCAACGAGCTGCACCTCGGCATGAGCCTGTTCGAGGATGGCCGCAAGGTGCCCCACGGCTGGCTCACCGATGGGCCGCGACGGCTCACCCCGGGGCTCACCCCTGGTTATGGCACCCACCTGTACACCCTCTGAGCCCCAGCCCATGGCCGCCGCTGCTGGCTTTCTGCGTGACCCCCAACCCCTGGCCCCCGGGCTCTACAGCACCGATGCCTTCCATCGCCGCCCCCTGTTTGCCGTGCGGCCGCCGGGGGCTGGGGACGGCGCCGGCGCTGGTGACGATGCGGCCCCGGTGGTGGCCAGCTGGGAGGAGGCCCTGGCCCTGCATGGCCCCCTGGGCGCCGATGCGATCAACCCGGCCTGGCTGGCCGCCCTGATCAGCGACCGCAAAACGGCCGATCAGGCCCCCTACCGGCGGATCGTGCGGCTGCCGCGGGCCCACCATGTGGCGATCCAGGCCGATGGCACCCGCCAGCTGGCCGCCTACGACCCGCTGGCGGGGGGAGCCGGCCCGATGGCGCCGGAGGCCCTGCATGGGCTGATCCGGGCGGGGCTGCTCAGCCACCTGCGGGGCGCCCTGGATGGCTGGGAGGGGCCGATCGGCTGCGAGCACAGCAGCGGTATTGATTCCAATGCGGTGTTGGGGGGCCTGGTGCGGGGCCTGGGGGTGGCGCCGGAGCGGATCCACACCTGGAGCAACGAGGGCGGCGGCGAGGGGCCGCTGCTGACCCAATTCCGGCCGTTTTATGGCCTCAGGAACGAGCAGGTGAACCGCCGCGGCACCGGAGTGGCCGCGGCCCCTGAAGGCCCCGAACCGACGCTGGATCCGCTCCAGATGCTGGGGGCGCCGGCCCAGATCGGCGGCATGCTGCCGGCCCTGGCGGGCTTCCAGGCGGCAGGGGCGGCGGTGATCTTCAGCGGCTTCGGCGGCGACCAGGCCCTCAGCCACAACGCCGCCAATGTGGCCACCGATCTGGTGGCCCAGGGCCGCTGGCGGGAGCTGCTGGCCTGGCTGGAGGGCAGCCCCAAGCGGGCGATCAAAACCGGCCTGGGCCGCAGCCTGGCCCTATGCAGCCGGCGCTTCATCCAGCACAAGATTGACCAACGCACCCGCCTGTTCTGCCGCAGCGATCTGCTGGAGCGGCACCTGAGCGAGCGGGGCCGCCAGTGGCTGGGGCCCCACCTGCAGCAGGATCATCCCTGGGAAATCAATGGCTACGTGCCCCTGCGCACCTCCCTACGCCAGCGGGTGCTGGCGCCCTGGGTGGCGGTGCGGGCCGAGGAGGAATCGCGCTTGGCGGCGGCCTTGGGCCTGCGCAAGGCGTTCCCCCTGCTGGATGAACCCCTGATCGCCACCCTGCTGCAGCAGGACCCGATGCAGTTCGGCGAGGTGGCGGGCCGGGGCCGCCTGGTGGCCCGACGGGCGTTTGACCCCTTTCTGCCGCCATTTTTGGCCGGCAATCCCAGCAAGGACCGGGAGGGCTTTGAAGCGGAGCATGCCGCCAGGGAACAGGCGCTGCCCGGGCAGCTAGGCGCAGCGCTGGAGGCACTGGAGGGCAACCTGCATCCCAGGGCGGCAGCCCTGTGGCAGTGGCCGGAGATTCGCCGCGAGGTGGAAATGCTGCTGGGCCAACCGGCCGCGACGCATCACCTGATCGGCACCCTGCAGGCCTTGGGCACCCTGGAGCAAGTGAACGGCTGGATGGCGTGGCTGGATCAGCAAGGGAGGTGAGCCCGGGCTGCCGGTGTGCTCAGGCGTTCGCAGCCAGCCAGGTGGTGAGATCAGCCATGCCCTCGAAATCGAGCAGGGCCTCCGCTAGGGCCTCCAGCCGCTCCAGCGGCAGGCTACGAATCATGCTTTCCTGCTCAGCGCTCAGGGGCCCGCAGCGGCGGCTCAGCAGGCGCAGGGTCACCTTGGCCTCCCCC
>JAPLIF010000020.1 GCA_026389255.1 Cyanobacteriota bacterium | reverse complement strand
CGCGATTCCATGGGCTGTTCGCTGTTGCGGAAGATAGGTTGCCGGTAGAGCAGGGAGGGAGAGTTTGCCGAGGCCGTGCTTAATCACCGCTTCCCAGACAGAGATTGAACTCAGAAAGACATCGTTCGATGCATCCTGGGTTGCCGCCCGAAATGATTCGGGCAGCTTGGGGTCGGCAGTGATGTACCAAAGAAAGACGTGCGTATCCAGCAGTAGCCTCATCACACCTCAAAATCCTGCAGCAGGCTGTCAGGAAGTGGAGTATCAAAGTCGTCTGGGACGCTGAACGCTCCAGCCGCCAGGCCGAAGGGACGTAAGGAGGATTGAGGCTGCGGGATGGGTCGCAGTTCAGCGACTGCACGGCCCCCGCGCACAACCAGAACCCGTTCGCCAGCTTCCACTCGATCCAGCAGGGCGGCTGGATCGCTTGCCATTTCCTGCGGACTGATGTTAGTCATTTTGTCATTTTACCGGCCAGATCGATGGGCGGGGCCTGGTGACCGTAGCTGAGGCTGCCTGAGCAGCACCCCATCGTGCACGGGAGGTTCGGCTGAGCGACTGAGGGGCGATCAGGACAAGTCCAACCAGTCCCTCAGGGCCAGATCCAGTTCGATCAGCACCTGGGGCTCCAGCTGCCCCACCACCGCCCCCAGCGCCTGGATCGGCACGCTGAACAGCTTGTCCACCATCAACTGCGATGGTTTGCGCAGGCCATTGCGTGGCGAGGGAGCCACCGCAATCCGCACCAGCGGGGCAGCTACCACTGTGCTGGTGAGCGGACAGAGCGTGACGCTGGGATGGGCCTGCAGCCAGCGGTCGGCCTGCACCACCACCGCTGGCCGTGGCTTGCCCGAATACACCCCAGCACTGGCGACGGTCACCACCGTTCCTCGGCGCAGGGTCGCTCTCAGCGCCGCCGCAGCCTCCGTCATGCGGTCCAGTCGCTCCAGTCGGGCACCTGCTCGCTCCAGTTCGGGGGTTCCAGGTCGGCCAGCCGTTGCGACTGGCGGCGGGCTTCCCCATCGTCGCCGTGGCGGAGCAGGTACTGGCTGATGGCCTCGCGAATGCAGGCACTGCGGCTCTTGCCCAGCTGATGGGCCAACTGGTCGAGCCTGCGCTCCAGCTCGGGCTCCATTCGCACACCGATCACCATGGCGCCGCCCGTGCAACGGTTCGTACAACAGCTTAGCGGCCTTGGCTGGGGGCGGCGCGGGCCCTGCGGCGCCAATGGCTGGAAGGAATGGAAGAACGCCCAAGGGCTCACCCTGAGCCAGGTCAAGCGCGAGCCATAGGCCGGCCGCAACACACTCTCCCGAGACGATCACGATTGTTCCTGCCCAGCGGCGAGCTTCACAGCATCCGCATCGCCCTGATCACCACGGGCGGGTGCGGCGACGATGGGCTCACGACCGTTTGAGCAACTGGTCGTACTCCGCGTGGGTGCCGATCCACACCCACAGCAGCTGGTCCTCGCCCGCTTCGATGGCCAGGGCTCGATGGCGCAGTCCCACCCTCACCGACCAGAAGCGCCCGATCGTCTTGAGATGCAGGGAGGGATGTCTTGGATCGTCTTTGAGCAGCTCATAGGCCCGGTCAGCCTGATCGCGCACCGCCTGCAGCAGGGCTTCATAACAGCGCCAGAAACGGGGACTCGCCTGGTGCTTCAACGCTTGCTGCTGCGGCCGGCCGCCCGATCAGCGAGTGCTTCCTCGGCCAACCAATCCAGCGTTCCGGCCTGAACGTCCTGCTCCAGCTGCTGGTCCCATTCGGCCATGTCGAACCGTTCGAACCAGGCCCTGAACTCAGCGCGGCCCGCAGGATCCAGCTGCTCCACGGCAGCTTCGATGGCATGAAGGCTGGTCATGGGGGCATTTTAAGTGGCCTGCAGGCTCCTTGATGCGCACCCTCTACATCCGCCACATTCCCGATGAGGTGGCCGCAAGGCTGGAGAAGCTCACCGAATCCGCCCGTCGCGCCGACAACGCCGAGCTGCTGAACGCCCTGCCCTCCCTGCCGATTGAGCGCGCCAGCATCCTGGAAGCGTTGGCCGAGAGCTGCGCCGGGCGCTGATGCTGGTGATCGATGGCGGCCTCGCCAGGGCACCGGGGATAGACTGGGCGTATATCCCAGGTTGATCATGGTCGCCATCACCAAGCTCTTCCTCAGCAACCGCAGCCAGGCCGTGCGTATCCCTGCCGATCTGCGCCTGCCCGATTCCGTGAAGGAGGTGGAGGTGCGGGCCTGCGGGCAGGAGCGGATCATCGCCCCCGTTGGCCGCAGCTGGGACAGCTTCTTTCTCGATGGCCCCACGGTGAGCGACGACTTCCTGGTCGACCGAGCGGCCCAGGAGCAGGCCGAACGGGAAGCGTTCTGAGCCCCCATGCTCCGTTATCTGCTCGATACCAACATCTGCATTTAC
>JAPLIF010000251.1 GCA_026389255.1 Cyanobacteriota bacterium | reverse complement strand
AGGCCCAGCATGTTGTAGGTGCCCAGGAAACTGGTCTTGGCCGTTTTGATCGGATTGAACTGGTAGTGAACCGGCGAGGCGGGACAGGCGAGGTGCCAGATGCGGTCCACCTCCAGGCGGATCGGATCGGTGACATCGTGACGGATCAGTTCAAAGCTGGGATGGCCAATCCAGTGGCGGACATTGTCCTTGCGACCGGTGAAATAGTTGTCGACGCAGATGACCTCTTCGCCGGCCTCCATGAGCCGGTCGATGAGATGGGAACCGAGGAAGCCGGCGCCGCCGGTAACGAGATTGCGGAAGGTCATGGATCAGCCCTCCCCCACGCGCCAGACGCTGAGGCCAGCGGCCCTCGCCGCCGCCGCATCCGCCACGGCCCTGGCATCAAACAGCCAGGCGGGCTGTCGCATCACCGCCGCGATGGCCCCCCAATCGAGATGGCGGTATTCCTGCCACTCGGTGAGGATCAGCACCGCATCGGCCCCCCGCGCCGCCTCCACAACGGTTTCGGCCGGGATCCAGGTGCCGTCGCCCCCCAGGGGCACCCCCCGGGCAGCGGTGGCCGGATCGACGGGAGGACGGCCCAGGTCCTGGGTGATCTGCTGATCCCCCACCTTGGGATCCACAATCGCCAACTGGGCCCCCTCTTCAATCAGATCCCGGCAGATTGAGATGGCCGGCGCCTCCCGGGTGTCATTGGTGTCGGCCTTGAAGGCGAAGCCCAAGATGGCGATGCGTTTGCCGCTGACCGTGCCGAACAGGCTGTTGACCACCAAACGGGCGATGCGCTGCTGCTGCCAACTGTTGAGACCGACCACGCTCTCCCAATAGGAGGCCACTTCCTCAAGGCCGTAGTGGCGGCATAGATAAACGAGATTGAGGATGTCTTTCTGGAAGCAGCTGCCGCCAAACCCCGGGCCGGCCTGCAGGAATTTGGCACCGATGCGGGAATCGGTGCCGATGGCCCGGCCCACTTCGCGCACATCCGCTCCGGTGGCCTCACAGAGGGCCGCAATGCCGTTGATCGAAGAAATCCGCTGGGCCAGGAAGGCGTTGGCGGTGAGCTTGGACAGCTCACTGCTCCAGAGATTGGTGCGCAGGATGCGCTCCTGGGACACCCATTGGCCGTAGACGCTGGCCAGGGATTCGATTGCCGTTTCGTCCTCGCCACCGATCAGCACCCGGTCCGGATTCTCCAGATCGCCAATGGCGCTGCCTTCGGCCAGAAATTCGGGGTTGGATAGCACCGAAAAGGTCTTGGTGCCGCCGGCGGTGCCCTGGGCGGCACTCAGGATGGCCTTGACCGCTTCCGCTGTGCGCACGGGCAGGGTGCTCTTCTCGACCACGATTGTATGGCCATTGGCGGCGGCGGCCACCTGGCGGGCCGAGGCCTCGATCCAGCGCAGGTCACTGGCCTGGCCAGCGCCCACCCCGCGGGTCTTGGTGGGGGTGTTCACGGACAGAAAAATCATGTCGGCCCCGGCGATCGCGTCATCGACCGCCGTCGTGAAGTGAAGATTGCGGCCCCGGGCCCGTCCCACCACCGCGTCCAGCCCTGGTTCGTAGACGGGCAGCCGGGCCAGGTCGTCGTGGTTCCAGGCCGCGATGCGCTCGGCGTTGAGATCGACCACCGTCACCTGAATATCGGGGCAGCGATCGGCGATCACAGCCATCGTCGGACCGCCGACGTAGCCAGCCCCGATGCAGCAGATGGATCGGATGGGACCCGTGGTGGTCATCGGCGACAAACGTTCCGTTGAACGCGACATTACCGCCAGTCATGCGGGAATCCGCAACCACCAGCCCACGGGCTTTGCCCCTGCGGGGATCGCCTTGCTTCAACTCACACGTCGGCGGAACAGCTTCATTTCGCCGCTGACCAACCCCAGCTGGGCCGTGATGTCCTCCCAGTGGTCCCCATCAAGGAGCAGACAAGAGCGAAAAAAATCGAGGCTGTTGGCGAGCGTCGGATCGGTTCGGGTCCACACCAGATAGCGGTTTTGGCCAGCGGTGAGCTGGCGGCAGGCCGCACGGGCATCAGCCGCCGCTGCAGGGCGACGTCCTGGGGTGCCGTGAAGCCGCGTTCCTGGGGGGGAAGCAAGTCCAGGTAGCCCGCCAGCCGCGCCCGATCCTGTTCCAGCACCCGGACGGACTCGGCGAGCCGGTGGGGCGGATGCAGCAGGGAGGCGATGGCCACGTTGTTGAACAAAATCAGGGTCAAAATCAGCGAACAGGCCAGGGCCGATCGCCGCGGCCAGGGCCGGGGATCGGTCTCCAAAGCCCCCAGTCCCAGGACCGTCAAAAACACCAGGGGCAACGCCAGCAAAGCGAGATCAGGGCGCTGGAGCCCGTCCCTGCGCAGGGTCTCCAGCAGCATCAGGCCCCCAACCAGGGCCAGGGCGACCAGACCGCCCAGCCGATCGGGCTCTCCTGCCGATGGGCGGTGCCGGGCCGGCCAGCGGCAGGCCAACCAAGCCCCCAGGGGCAGCAGCAGCAAGCTGCCCAGGGGCAGGCCCGCCACGGGGGTGATCAGGGCCTGCCGCAGGATCGGGCCCAGGGGCGCAACCGCTGCGGTTCCAGGATCGGCCGCCAGCAGGGGCAACAACACGCCCCCGGCCCAGGCCAGGGCCACCCCCCCAGGGCGCAGCAGGCAGGGGACCGACGGCAGGACCAGGCCGACCAGGAGGCCCCCCAGCAACGGCGCGAGGCGGGTGCCAGGCGGCTGCCCCAGGCCCAGAACGAAGGGCACCAGGGCCAGCAGCGTCAACAGCGGCAAAGCCAGAGCCGGCCGTGTGGCCAGCGCCAATCCCAGCCACCCCCCAAGGCCCAGGAGCCAGGCCCCGGGCGCCCGGGGCCCATGGGGGCGGACCCCCAGATGGCAGGCGGTCCCGAGGGCCAACACCAACAACAAATTGGCGAAATGGGGCGGCAGCCCGGCCGCCCCCTCGGGAACGCATTGGTTGATGACCACAAACAGTCCCCCGGCTATCACCGGCAGGGGTGAGTGGCGTCGCCATCGGATCCAGCCGGCCCGGGCCAGACACCCCAGGGACCAGGCCAGCAGCAGGCCCCCGAGACCATCGACCCCAAGGATCAGCAGCCGATGCAGGGGCAGGGATCCGAACAGGGCCGAAAAGGCATAGAGAAACTGGCTGATGGCAGGGTGACCGGTGACGAAATCGGCATACAGCAACTCGCCCCGCAGCAGGCGAGCCCCGCCATAAAGCAGGCCATCGAGGTCTTCTGGATCGCTGCCAGGCAGCGCCGGTAGCCGGGCGGCCCGCCCCGCCAAAGCCAGAACGACCACCATCCATAGGACGACCCAGACCCAGCGGAGTGGCTTGCTCAAGCGCAGCCAGAACTGGTCCGCGGCGGCGCCGGCGGGATGGGGTTTCAAGACCCCTTACTCCAGGGACACCAGGGCGAGCAGCCGCTCGCGGAAATCGCCCTTGGCCATCCCCCCCTTGAGTTCGCCGTGGATCACGAATTCGGGCTCTTCCGGGGCACTCACCAACAGGTAGGTGGGCCAGCCCATTCCTTCTTTGGTGGGGTACTGGGCCAACAAAACCCGACGGTAGCGGCGGTAGGTATCGGTGTCCTGCAGCATCACGCTCACAAAGGCGAGGCCCAGTTCTTCGGCCACCTTGGCGTCGTAGTGGCCCATGC
>JAPLIF010000194.1 GCA_026389255.1 Cyanobacteriota bacterium | reverse complement strand
GCACAGATCGGATCGATCTCGGCAATCATGACGGTGGCCCCAAGACCACGCAGGGACTGGGCCGAACCCTTGCCGACATCGCCGTAGCCGAGAACAAGGGCCACCTTGCCGGCCACCATCACATCGGTGGCGCGCTTGATGCTGTCCACCAGCGATTCACGGCAACCGTAGAGGTTGTCGAACTTGCTCTTGGTGACCGAATCGTTGACGTTGATCGCCGGGAAGGGCAGTTCGCCACTCTCCTGCAGCTGATAAAGGCGGGCCACACCGGTGGTGGTTTCCTCGGACACGCCCTGGATCTTGGCGTGAATACGGGAGTAGAAGCCAGGTTCTACGGCCAGCTTGGCGCGGATCGACTTGAAAAAGGCAATCTCTTCCTCACTGCCGGGATTGTCGAGCACCGAAAGATCCTTCTCAGCCTTGGTGCCAAGAATCACCAGGCCGGTGGCATCACCGCCATCGTCGAGAATCATGTTGGGGGTGCCGCCATCGCCCCACTCCAGGATGCGATGGGTGAAGGCCCAGTACTCATCCAGACTTTCACCCTTGTAGGCGAACACGGGAATGCCGGCGGCGGCGATGGCAGCCGCAGCGTGATCCTGGGTGGAGAAGATGTTGCAGGACGCCCAACGCACTTCGGCGCCGAGGGCCACCAGGGTTTCGATCAAGACGGCGGTCTGGATCGTCATGTGCAGGGAACCGGCGATGCGGGCGCCCATGAGGGGCTTCTCCGCGCCGAATTTGCTGCGCAGGGCCATCAGGCCTGGCATCTCGGTTTCGGCGATGTTCAGCTCCTTGCGACCGAAGTCGGCCAAGCCGATGTCGGCGATGACGTAGGAGCTGGTCGTGTTGGCGCTGGCGAATTCAGCAGCAAGGCTGGAGGGGGTAGCCACCATGGGAATTCACTCCCTGAGGGAGGACGAGAACTGGAAATATCTGCAGAGACGCCGAGGCTTCGGGCTCGCTTGGTCACCAATCTACAGGAAACGCAACGTCTGGTTACGGATCGAACCGAAGCTTCTCCTTACTGGTAGGTCAAGGACAACAGGGACCCTGACGATGATCCACCCGAACCCAGCACCTGGCTTCCGTGTCCCAACGGACATCGACCCCACCTCAAGGGTTCCCAACCGGCAGCTCCCGGACCTGGCGGCCACCTGGGCCCTGGGGGAAGAACTGGCCCAGCGGCTTCCTGCAGGGGCCGTGGTGTTGCTCTTTGGTGAACTGGGCGCGGGCAAGACCTCCCTGGTCCAGGGGTTGGCCCAGGGACTGGGCATTCACGAAACCGTGACCAGCCCCAGCTTTGCCCTGGCCCATCACTACATGGGAAAGCGGGCCAACGGCACCGCCACGGCCTTGGTGCACCTCGATCTTTACCGGATCGACAATCCAGCTGCCGCCGATGAGCTGTTAGCCCAGGAAATGGAGGAAGCGCTATCCCTCGGAGCCTTCATGGTGGTGGAATGGCCCGAGAGGCTTGGCGAGCAACCGAGCCCGGCTTGGACGATCACCCTGACCTACGCGGATCGCAGCGATCCCCTGGCGGGTCGCGTGGCCCTGGAAGCAACCTCTCCTATCTGAACGTGCCCTGCAGAGCGCTGGGACCCATGCCGTGAGATTGCCTTAAAAACGCTCGAGTTCTCCCTCGATCTGGTCACTGGCACGGGCAATGCTGGCCAGCAAACGATGGGTCTTGCGGTCGGAGAGGCCAACGGCAGCGAGCAGACCGAGGGGACCCAGGAGGAAGGCCGTCAATAACCAGATCCAGGTGCGATGCCCTTTCGACTCAGCCACCGCAAACGCCAACCCAGCGCATATCAAGTTGACAAGAAACAGAACCATCATCTGGGTTCCAGGGGCAGCCATAGCCGCTACGGTCGTGGCGTCAACGGCTGCCAAAGTGGTGGCGAAAGTGGGCATGAAATAAGGGAGATCGCATCGGGAGCGTAGCCAGAATGCCCAGCAATGCCCGCTAGCCGATTGAAGCCTTGACAAGATGCAGGCGCAGGGCGGCAATGATGCGGGCATTGGCCGCGGGAAACGGGAAGGCCCCCAAATCCTTAGGTTCCACCCAGCGCACCTGCTGGGAGGCCAACGCCTGGGGCTCTCCCGCCAGGTGGCGGCAGAGGTGAACGATGAAGCGCAAACGCTTATGGCTATAGGCGTGATCCAGACGGATCAACTCCTCATCCACGGCCACCTCAATCGCCAGCTCCTCCCGTAACTCGCGCACAATGGTGTCCGCAATGGCTTCGCCCGGTTCCTGCTTGCCCCCAGGAAACTCCCACATCCCCCCCAGCAGGCCCTCCTCAAGCCGCTGATCAATCAATACCCGGCCAGCCCCATCAAAAACCAGGCCAACGCCGATCACCTGAAACGGGGGGGCCGTTGAGGCAACCTTCACGGGATATCGGGCAGGATCGCCAGCAGCGTAGGCAGCGCAAGCGCCGCTCCAGGGGCAGACGCCACAGGCGGGGGATCGGGGGGTGCAAACACCGGATCCCAGGTCCATCAAGGCCTGATTAAAGGCGCGGGGTCGGGCCGGATCCAGCAGGATTTCACTGAACCGCCAGAAGGTTCGGACTGCCCGATCGGGGGGCACAGGATGGGCCGTGAGCCTGGAAAGCACCCGCTTGACATTGCCATCCAAAATCGCGCAGGGTTGATCAAAGGCCGACGAAAGGATGCTGCCGGCGGTTGTGCGTCCCAGGCCGGGCAGGGCCAACCAACCCTCCAGGGTGCGGGGCCAGGGATCCTGACCGGAGGTCGCGATGGTCTGCAACTGGCACGCAGCCTGGTGCAGACGCCGGGCGCGGGAGTAATACCCCAGGCCCTGCCACAACAACAGCTCCTCAGCCTGATCCGCCGCCGCCAGAGCTTCCAGTTGGGGCCAAGCCGCCATCCAGCGATGCCAATAGGGCAACATCACCGGCAGCTGGGTCTGCTGCAGCATCACCTCAGCGATCCAGATCCCCAAGGGATCCAGGGGCTCGCCATCCGCCGGGCGACCGCCATCGGGCTTCAGCTTCCAGGGCAGTCCGTGGCGGCCATGGCTTTGCCACCAGGCCAACAGGACCAAGCGCAGGGATGGAGCTTGGACACCGAGGCGGGCGAACTCCGCATCGCCCTCGCAATTAGACATGGCCCCCGGGAAGTCCGCCGGGGCAGCATCCCCCCTTAAGCATCAGCATGGCTGGGTCTACCGATGCACCTTGCAATGGACGTTGCCGCCCTGCCAGCCCTGATCACCGTGCTGGCCCTGCTGACCTACCAAACCACCGTCTTGCTGGTG
>JAPLIF010000326.1 GCA_026389255.1 Cyanobacteriota bacterium | reverse complement strand
GCGACCTGATGATCTGGGCCCTCGCCTTCCTGACGGCCCTGTTGCTGTTCGTTTCGGTGCTCCTGCATGAGTTGGGCCATTCCCTGGTGGCCCTCAGCCAGGGGGTGAAGGTGCGCAGCATCACCCTGTTCCTGTTCGGCGGTTTTGCCAGCGTGGATCGCGAATGTGCCACACCCATGGGAGCGGCGCTGGTGGCTGCGGCCGGTCCGGCCGTCAGCCTGGCTTTGGCCTGCCTCTTTTTGGTGCTGCAGGTCCCTGCGGCCCAGGTGGCCCCAGGCCTTGGCCAGATGGTGCTGCAACTGGGTTGGCTGAATTTGACCCTGGCCCTGTTCAACCTGCTTCCCGGCCTCCCCCTGGATGGCGGTCTGCTGCTCAAGGCTTTGGTGTGGCAATTCAGCGGCAGCCAGCGCCGTGGGGTGCAGGTGGCCAATGGTTGCGGCCGATTCCTGTCCTTAATGGCTTTGGGCCTGGGCACCTGGATCCTGCTCAAGGGCCATGGCGGCTCGGGCCTATGGATGTTGTTGCTTGGCTGGTTCGGCCTCGGGGCCGCCCGTAGGCAGTCCCAGCTCCTGCGTCTCCAGGTCGCGCTTAAGGAATTGCGGGTGGCCGATGCCAGCCGTCGCCGTTTTCGGGTGGTGGAGGCCGCCGGCAGCCTGCGTCAATTGAGCCAGCAGAGACTCCAGGGTGCCGATCCTGCGGTCGCTGGCCCCACTGAAACTCCCGGCCTGCCCCCCTGGACCCTGGTGTGTGACCGGGGCCGCTGGCAGGGGGTCATCGACGATGGGCCCCTGCAAGCCTTACCGGTGCAGCGCTGGGATGGCGAACGCATCGGGGACCATGCCCGGCCCCTCAGCACCCTGCCGGCCATCCCCGAGCAGGCGCCCCTCTGGCAGGCCGTCCTGAAGCTGGATGAACCGGATGTCAGCCGACTCCTGGTGCTGAGCCCGGCGGGCCTGCCAACGGGCACCCTCGAACGTCCCGACCTGGGGGAGGTGGTCTTCAGCCGCCTTGGGGTCCGGGTGCCTCCCCCCTTGCTGGCTTTGGCCCGACGCCACAACGCCTATCCCATGGGTCTGGCCCTGGACCAGGTGGCCCGCTCCATGCTCAACAGCGGCGAGGTTCAGGGGGCTGAGGCGCCAAGCACTTCATAGGCGGGACGCTGGGCGGCGATGGCGTCCCATGGCATGGCGGCCCGTTCCACCGTCACCAGTTCCACACCTTGCTGCGTTTCGGCCTGGGGCAGGTGGATCTGGGCCTGGGCCGCCAGCAGGGTGATCAGCTCCGCCGTTGTTACCGGTAGGTCGGGCAGGACGGGTGGATCGACGCCAAAGATCCCGCGCCAGAGGGCCCTCTGCGGCTGGATCAGGATGCTGCCGTGCTGCAGCAGGGCCCCGCGGCGCCAGAGCTGGGCGCTGCCGATACGCTTGCTGCCATCGGCATGGATCAGGTCAGCGGCGGTGCTGGTGGCGAAGCAACTGTCCCGATCCCGGTTATGGGCGGCCTGGCCAAATTCCAGGGGCAGATCCATGGCGGCGAATCCCCGCTGCAGCCAGCGGCAGGCCCGTCGATAGGCCTCGGAGCGCTGGGGGGGTGGCGTCGGCCAGATCAGGGCATAGGTGAGGTCGCCGCCGTGCAGGACGGCCCGGCCGCCGCTGGGGCGGCGCACCAGGTCAATCACTCCCTCAGCCGCCAGCTCCAACCAATGGGCGGGAAGGCGTTGCTGATGGAACCCCAGTGAGAGGGTGGGTCGCGGCCATTGGTAGAACCGCAGCGTGCCCGCCAGGGCTGGCAGGTACCCCGGTGGCTGATCGGCCTCGGAGCTGGTTGCCCTGGCCGCCAAGGCGTCGTCCAACAGCCAGTTGTCGATGGCCATGGGCCAGGTGCCCTCCAGCTGGCTGGGCGGCAGCCAACCCACCCGGGGCCGCGGGCCGCCGGCATCTTGGGGGGCAGGCCCCCGGGGGGCAGGGCCCCGGGGGCCAAGGCGCTGGGGGCTGGGCCGGTTGGCCACGTCGTCAGGCCTCGGTGAGCGCCGCCCAGAAGGAAGGCGCCAGCTCAAAGCCGAGCACGGCCGCCATCTGGCCTAGGCCCTGGCGGCAGTCCAGACCTTCGGCTTGGGCCCAGTGGTCCAACAGGAAGAGCCGATGGCTGATCCACAGTTCGAGGCTGTCGGGGGCAAAGCGGATGCCCTCGGTGCGGCTGAAGCTGTGGGGCAGCAGCATGGCGACGTGGCGTGTGAGGGTTCCCTGGCTGCGTTCCAGCAGCAGGGGCAGCCAGGGATAGACGGCGTCGGCCCGCAAGGGCCCCGATCTCGAGGGCCGTGGGCTGGGGGGCGGGGGGGGGCGATGCCATCAAGAGCTGTGACAGGGCCTCGGCGAAGGCTGGACCGTAGCCAGCTGAGACCGAAGAATGGGGCAGTCAGTTTTTATCTGCAAGACATGGTCACCTCGCTCACCCAGGCCCAAATCTTCATCGCCCTGGTGGTAGCCGCCCACGCCGGTGTCCTCGCCGTTCGCCTTTGCTTCAGTCTCTACAAAGCCTGAGGCGGGGGACCTTGGCAATGGGGCCCAAGCCCGCTAGAAGCGGACCCTTATGACCCCAGGCCGTCCGGTGCGATCCCGTTCCCCCCGATCCCTTGATCCTGCCCCTGAGTCCCGCCGCCGTTCGGATGGTGCCTCCACCCGGGAACATCCCCGTCCCGCCGGCATCGCTTCCCGCCAACGGTCGCGCCAGGCTGGGGGCCTTGAGGCCAGCACGGCCGGCGCCACCAGGCCCGCCACGGCCGTTTTGGCCGCCGCCATGGGCAAGCAGGACCTCCTATTCAGTTTGATTGGCCTTGGCGTCAAGCTCGGGCTGGTGATGGTTGCAGGCGTCAGCCTGGTCCGCCTGGCTTCGGCCTATCAGGCCCGCATGGACCGGCAGGGCGAGCTGGCGGCCGTGCTCCAGATCGAGACCGCCCAACTCACCAAGGCCCAGCAACGCTTCGACCGGCTCTTCCTGATGTCTGGGGAGAAGACTCTGGCCCGGGAACAGAGCCAATGGATTGC
>JAPLIF010000208.1 GCA_026389255.1 Cyanobacteriota bacterium | reverse complement strand
CCTGATGCCCCCTGGGACGCGCTGGTGGTGGGCTGCGGCGCCAGTGGAGGTGTGGCGGCCATGGTGCTGGCGGAGGCGGGCCTGAGGGTGCTGGTGCTGGAGGCCGGCCCCCAACTGAGTCCGGATCGGGCCCTGGGGGCGGAACCCCTGAACAGCCTGCGGCGCCTGGCCTTTCTCAGCAGCGGCCGCAACCGGCTGCAGGCCCAGCACCCGGGCTTCTGGAAACACAACCCCGAGCTCTTCGTCGATGAGCGCCTGCACCCCTACACCACCCCAACAGACGCCCCGTTTCTCTGGAGCCGGGGGCGCCAGGTGGGGGGGCGCAGCCTCACCTGGGGCGGCATCACCCTGCGGCTCTCCGACCACGAATTCAAGGCCGGCGAACGGGATGGCCAGGGCCCTTCCTGGCCGATCAACCACGCCGACCTAGACCCTTATTACACAAGGCTGGAAACGTTGCTGGGGGTCCATGGTCAGGCGGATGGGCTCAGCGAACTGCCCGACGGCCAGTACCTGCCTCCCCTGCCCTTCACCCCGGGCGAACGCCATCTGCAGGCGGTCCTGAAACAGGAGCTGGGGCTGCCGCTGATCCACTCCCGCGGGTTTCGCCTCCATCGTCCGGCCCAGGACGGGCCCTGGCCGCGCTCCAGCGCCCAGGGGGTCACCTTGGCCCGGGCCCTGGCCACCGGCCGGGTAGCCCTGCGCAGCGACACCATCGTCAGTCACCTGCAGATGGATCGCCAGCAGCAGCGGGCCGAGGGAGTGGTGGCCATCGATGCCCGCAGCGGCCAACGGCAGCTGCTGCGGGCGTCGATCGTCGTGCTCTGCGCCTCGACGATTGAATCCCTGCGGTTGCTGCTGCACTCCAGGGAGGACCAACAAGAGCGGGGCTTGATCGATCCCTCCGCCCTGCTGGGCCGGGGCCTGATGGACCACATCTCCTGCAGCCGCTTCTTCAGCATTCCCGGCATCGCCGCCCCCGACCTCCCGGCGGAACTATCGGGGGCCGGCAGCTGCTTTGTGCCCAACAGCCGGGCCCCCGGCGAATCGGAACGGGACTTCGATCGCGGCTACGGCCTCTGGGCGGCCCTGCAACGGTTTGATCCGCCCCGCCTGCTGCAGCGCCGTCCCCAGGAGGCGGTGGGGTTCCTGATCGGCCACGGCGAAGTGCTCGCCGACCCCGAAAACCGGGTGACCCTGGAGGCCGGACCCGGGGATGCCTGGGGCCTGCCGGTGCCCCGCATCGCCTGCCGCTGGGGACCCAATGAACGGGCGCTGGTGCACCACATGCAGGACCGCATGGCAACGGTGGTGCGGGCTGCGGGGGGCACCCTGCATCCGATCGAAGACCTGTTTGTCGTCCCCCTGGTCGAGCCGTTGCTGCAGCGCGCCGTCGCCACCGCAGCGGCGGCCGCCCCCCCGGGCTATTACATCCACGAACTGGGGGGGGCCCCCATGGCCAAAACGGAGGCCGGCGGCGTCCTCAACCCCTGGAACCAGTGCTGGCGGGCCAGCAATGTGCTGGTGACCGACGGCGCTTGCTGGCCCAGCTCCGGCTGGCAAAGTCCCACCCTCACCACCATGGCCCTCACCTGGCGGGCCTGCGAGGCCGCTGCCCAGCGCCTGCGGCAGGGCGAAACCGGCCTGGCCTGAGCCAGGGAAAACCAAAGCGGTGTCCATCCACACAGATCGCCCAGGCGTTGCGGCAGAAACTGACCTGGTCGACCTTAAAAGGGTCGGGCAAGGGAGAAAGCAAGCGGGGGCAACACCCCCGCTTTTTTATTGCCGTCTTAAATCGGCGATGCCGGCCCGAAACGGCTTGAGACAGAAGGCTCCAACTGGTTTGCAGGGGTTGTACGGCAGCTGGCCGGTGGTTAACGAAAGGGTCGGCCAGGGCCTGTCAAGACCGAATTGAGCAATCGGGAGCTTTCCCCAACACCACGCAGCGACAAGCCCAACTCGCCACTTTCTGTGGAAAATCCCCTCGATATCGGGGGAAAAACACCCCCACCTGGGGAAATCCTCCATGGATTACTAAAACTGATGATGATGTGCCAAGGCGAAGTGAAGCCGAAACGAGACAACGGCGAACCCTGATCCAGTTCCCTGGATCGGTCCCGAGCCCCCCTTGATCACCCGCCGTGGGCAAGCCAATCAACCGGCGCCAGCTCCCCCCGGGTTCTCTCGCTTGAGGCTGAGGGGTCCCAGGGGATGGTCAGCGTGGGGATAGGGGGGGTGATGGTGGGCTGGCGGCTCGGGATGCTCGTGGGTGTGTTGCCCATGACCGTGATGCTCGTGGGTGCCATGCCCGTGGTCGGCATGGCCATGGCCCGGGACCAGCGTCAGGGGGACGCCATCGCTCTGGCAGGCCCCGGTGCATTCGCGCTCACAGAGGGTGCAGCTCTCCACCAGGCCCTCGACATGGTGGTGATGGCTGTGCTGGGCCCGGCCCACCTCCTGTTCAAAGCCCAGCACCTGGTCGCGGTACTTGCAAAGGCCGCAATTCATCGCCGTCTCACCCAGCAGCACCTCTTCCACCCTCTGGACGAAGGTTTGCAGCACCTGGGGATGGTCGCCC
>JAPLIF010000213.1 GCA_026389255.1 Cyanobacteriota bacterium | reverse complement strand
TTCTGGACCGCCATCGCCTTTGTGGTGGGCCTGGTGGACGCCACCGGACTGGCCCCGTGGAACGTCTTCACGGCCCTGGTGGCCGGCTGGCTGGGGATGCATGCCCTGCAACGCAGTGCCGGTCTGCCGGTGATGCGACTTGGCAACTGGCTTCTTGATCGCGCCGCCGGCACGCCGATGGTGCGGCAAAAACGACGGCTGCAACAGCTCGTCGAGGATGGGTCCTCGTCGCCACCGGCCCAGCCGGGCCGTCGCTGAGATGGCCCGATCACGGGCCTGGCGCTGGGGATGGCTGCTGGTGTTAGCAGGGCTGGTGCTCCTGCCGGGCACCGGCCTAATCCTGCATCTGGCCTATGGGGCCCTGCATCGCTCCTTCGGAATGGCCCTTGACCTGGCCAGCATCGGCCTGGTTCTTGTGTTGATCGTCGGCTTCTTCGCCCCCCTCGAAGCCATGGGCTGGTGGGCCGGCTGGTTCGGCGAAGAGATGGGACCAGCCGACAACATCGGCCAACTCGCCACAACAGCCAGCACGGACCGGATTCGCCGCTGGGTGGTGTACCTCGACGGCATCGGCCAGTCCTCCCTCGAGGCCCAGCCCGAAGGGGAGGATTTCCTGCGCCGACTGGCCGCAACCCTGCCGGGCGACATTGCCATCATCCGGGGGATCATGCCCTACTCGGTGGTCAATCAACCGATGACCGAAGGCGGCTGGGTCGCCACGTTCTGGCGCTGGATGGATTGGCTGCGCCTCCGCCACCCCCGCACTTTGTTGGGGGCCATCATCAACCTGCGCAACCTGGCGGTGGTGGCGGTATCAGCGGACCCGCGCTACGGACCGATCTACAACCGCGGCACCGCCAAGGTGATCGCCGACAGCCTGGTGGCCAACGGCTACCCCCTGGCCAGCCGCACGCCGGTGACCCTGATGGGTTTCAGCGGCGGTGGCCAGATTTCCCTCGGCGCCCTACCCCACCTGCGCCGCCTGCTGCAGGCGCCGGTGGAGGTGATTTCCCTGGCGGGGGTGTTTTCGGGGGGCAATGCCTTTCTGGAGGCCGACCACCTCTTCCACCTGGTGGGCGACCTGGATCCAATCGAGCGCATCGGACCTGTGGTGTTTCCAGGCCGCTGGCGCTGCCTGGCGTTGTCGTACTGGAACCGGGCCCGGCGCCGCGGCAAGGTCAGCCTGATCTCCTTGGGGGCGGTGGGCCATGAGCTGCCCGGAGGGGTCTTCGAGTCCCACGCCACCTTGAAGGACGGCCACACGCCGATGCAGCAGACGGTGGATCTGGTCAGCGCCATCCTCACCGACCGCCTGGGCGGCTCCGCACCGCCCGTAGCCAGGGAAAGCAACTACGAGCGGTTTCGCACCAATCCCTGGCACCAGATCGTCCCCGGGAGAGACACCCTGCCCTTGCCCTCGGCGGCGCTGCGGCCCCTGGACGACTGGATCGGCCGGCTGGTGCTTCCCGAACCCCAGCATCGCGACGCAGGTGTGGGCTTCGAGGTGCTGCATGCCCCCGACCCTTGGAGCTCCTTGGTGGGCCGCCGGGTGCGGCTCGACTGGACGGCCAGGCCCCTGCGCTCGCTGGCGATGGACGTGCACCTCAGCGATGGGGCCTGGGCCAGCTGGGAGCGCGGTGGGATTCACCCGCTGCGATTGGACGGCTGGCGCCAGGTCACTCCCCTGGAATCCCTGGCCGGCTCCCGCCCCCAGGACGACCAGTTGGTGCGGCTGCGGGGGCCGGTGGACGTGCACCAGGATCCCCTGGGCGTGGGTCTGCATGTGCAGGCCGAACCACTCCAGACCACGGGCCTGGCGCTGGCGCTGGTGCGCTTCATCGGCCCCCTTGGCCAGGACCGCTGGCAAGTGCGGCCGTTCTCAAGGGAGCGGCGCCGGTTCGATGGCGAGCCCTTTGTGGTGCGGCTGCCGACCCCGGTGGCCTACGACGCAGGCCAGCTGCCGGCCACCGCCGAGGGGATCGAGCGAAGCCGGCCCAACGACGACGGTTGGTACGTCAGTGGCGTGCCCGATGGCGAGGGGGCCTTCGTGGTCCAGTCCCTTGTACCGCGCACCATGATCCGCTTCGCTCCCGAGCGCATCCTGCCGGCCCCCAGGGAAGGCTGGCGGTACGCCAAACGGGAGGCCTGGCACCAGCCGCTGGCGGGCACCACCTCCTCGGTGTTGATCAGCGGCCGGCGTGGCAAGCCCGAAGACCTCCTGGCCGAATGGCAGGCCGGCGACCGGGTCCTGGTGCTGCATGTCTTTGGCGGCATTGGCGGCGAACAGCAGGAGAGCGGCCTGGTGTTCGGGCGGTCCCTGGGCCATTTCGCCTACGGCGTGGCCGACCTGGAAATCGAGCCCCTTTCCGGTGAACTTTCCGTGGCCGTGCAATATCGCCAGGTTTATGCCCACAATCCCGAGGGGTTGATCGCCGGGGCCCACGATCGCTGGCGCTACCTCGGCGACCGTCAATGGGGCTGGCAGGGGCTGCGCCCCGTGGCCGAAATCTTGGTGCGTTTCCCCCCCTTCACCAGCCCGTACAGCATCGGCAACCAGGAGCGCTCTCCCCTCGATGGCTTCGAGGGGCACCTGGCGGCCATGATGGCTCGCTATCGGGTCGGGGATGGGACGGGGGCGACCTTCGTTGGCCCCGCCACCAACTGCTCCCAGGATTCCAACCAGGCCCTGTTCGCAGCCCTGCGCCAGCTGCAGGCCGAAATCGCCGGACTGGACCCATCGGTCCTGCGGGAATGGCAACGGCGCCCCCCCGACCAGGCCCGCCGGCTGGAGGCCCTGGGCCGCTTCGAGAGGGAATTGCGGCAGGTGCTG
>JAPLIF010000103.1 GCA_026389255.1 Cyanobacteriota bacterium | reverse complement strand
GGACTGGGCTGGGCTTGGTTTCGATGACCCTGGTTTCGATCGTGCGCAGCTCGGTTGGCCTGCCGTCCATCTTGCCCATGGGCTTGGCCACGACCTTGCCCCCTGGGAGGCGGCGGGGGCTGAGGAACATGATCATGTTGCGGCCTTCCCGCTTGGGGGGCTGCTGAATTTCGGCATTCTCAGCGAGGTCCTGGGCCATCCGAAACAAAAGCTGCTCGGCCAGGGCCGTGTGCTGGATTTCGCGGCCGCGGAAGATCACCGTGCACTTGACCTTGTCGCCGGACTTGAGGAAGCGAACAGCTTGGCCGATCCGTACCTGGTAGTCGTGGGAATCGATCTTGTAGCGCATCTTGACCTCCTTGACCTCGGTCTGGTGCGACTTTTTCTTAGCCTCCTTGGCCTTTTTCTCCTGCTCAAACTTGTACTTGCCGTAATCCATGATCCGGCAGACCGGTGGATCGGCCTTTTCGCTCACCAAAACCAGGTCAAGCTCGCGATCGCGGGCCACCTCCAAGGCGGCCTCACGCGTGATGACTCCCAGTTGGCTCCCGTCGGCATCCACCACCCTGAGGTTGGGATAACTGATGCGGTCGTTGATGTTGGGCAGCTCCCGCACGGGAGCGCGGCGATCAAAACGGGGACGGGGAGGCATTCACAGGGGCGAATTAACCGTCACCCTAAACCTTGCTGTGCCAGTTGACGCCCTTGCGCCGCCAGATCCGCACCGTGGAGCCAATGGGGCCGGTGCTGGCGCCGGAACCAGGTGCGCTGGCGCTTGGCCAGCTGGCGTGTGCGCTGGACCGTCAGGGCGATGGCCTGCTGGCGGTCGATTTCGCCCGCCAGCAGGCGGCTCGCCTCTCCGTATCCAATGGTCTGTAGCAACGGGCAGTCGGCTCCGTAGCGGGCCAGAAGGGCCTCTGTTTCGGCCACCAGGCCTGATGCAAACATTTGCGTTGTACGGCGGCTGATGCGTTCGCCCAGGTCTGGGGGATCGAGTCCCAGTTCCAGCACCTTCCAATTCGGGGGGTGGCGCTGGCGTTGCAGGGAGGCCGGCCGCCCGGTCGCATAGAGCACCTCAAGGGCCCGCTGGGTGCGGACCGCATCGGCGCTGGCAATGCGGTCCGTGGAGCCGGGGTCAGCGCAGGCCAGCAGGGCATGGCAGGAGGCCTGACCCAGGGCCCCGAACTGGGCCCGCAGGTCCGGTTGCGGCGCGACCGCTGGGGGTCTCAATCCCTGCAATAGGGCCTGGAGGTAGAGGCCGCTGCCACCCACCAGCAGGGCGGCACCGCGGCGGCGGTGCTCCGCAGCAATGGCTTCCTCGGCCAGAACCGTGAACTCCTTCAGGTTGATGGGCTGGTCTGGATCCCGCAGATCGAGGAGTTCATGGCGGACCCGCGCGCGCTCAAGGGCGGTGGGTTGGGCGGTCCCGATGGCCATCTGGCGATAGAGCTGGCGCGAATCGATGCAAAGAACCGCCAGATCAAGGCTTTCAGCCAACTCCAGGGCCAGGGCCGTTTTGCCGCTCGCCGTTGGCCCCATCAGGGCGATGACGAGGGGGGGCGAGGGGTCGGTCATGTCGCCACTTTGGCCGCCTCCCCTCTGGCAGGCATTGGCGGGGTGTTTGCATCCAGGCCTTGAATCGCCCCTGAGAGGGCCCTGGCTGGCGCCTGGGGGCGCCAATGGTAGAATTAACCTTGAGCAGAGGCCTTTCGGGCCCTGAAGCGGCTTCCCGCAGGATTTCCCGAATGAGCGACGCCAGCAAGGTCAATGCCGCCTACGGCGCCGAACAGATTCAGGTGCTCGAAGGCCTGGAACCGGTTCGGAAGCGGCCGGGGATGTACATCGGCACCACCGGCCCGCGCGGTCTGCACCACCTTGTCTATGAGGTGGTGGACAATTCCGTCGATGAGGCTTTGGCGGGCCATTGCACCGCCATTGAGGTGGTGCTCCATGCCGATGGCTCCGCCAGCGTCACGGACGACGGCCGCGGCATTCCCACCGATATCCATCCCCGCACCGGTCGGAGCGCATTGGAGACTGTGCTCACCGTCCTCCACGCCGGCGGCAAGTTTGGGTCCGGCGGGTACAAGGTGTCCGGGGGGCTCCATGGTGTTGGGATTTCCGTGGTCAACGCCCTGAGTGAATGGGTGGAGGTGACGGTCCATCGCCAAGGTCAGAAGCACCGCCAGCGTTTTGAACGGGGAGCCCCGATTGGCAACCTTGTTTCGGAACCGGCCTCCGATCCGGAACGCACGGGAACCCAGGTGCGTTTCAAGCCCGATATCGAGATCTTCAGTTCGGGCATTGTTTTTGATTACCACACCCTCTCGGCGCGTCTAAGGGAATTGGCCTACCTCAATGGGGGGGTCAGAATTCAGTTTCA
>JAPLIF010000373.1 GCA_026389255.1 Cyanobacteriota bacterium | reverse complement strand
CGCTGTTGGCGGAAATGCTGATGCCGCCGCCGTAGGTGGCGGCGTAGATGTTGCTGCCGCTGGCGTAGACGCCCATCACGCTGTTGCTTCCCAGTCCGTCGCTGGTGGTGTAATTGGTCCAGTTGGAGCCGCTGTTGGCGGAAATGCTGAGGCCGCCGTAGGCGGTGGCGGCGTAAATGTTGCTGCCGCTGGCGTAAACGCCATTCGAAGAGCTACTGAAGGGGTCACTGCCCAAGCCGTTGCCTGCCTGGGTGTAATTGGTCCAGTTGGAGCCGCTGTTGGTGGAGATGCTGAGGCCGCTGTCGGTGGCGGCATAAATGCTGCTGCCGCTGGCGTAGACGCCCAGCACGTAGTTATTGCCCAAGCCGTTGCCTGCCTGGGTGTAATTGGTCCAGTTGCTGCCGCCGTTGGTAGAGATGCTGAGGCCGCCGGTGGTGGCGGCGTAGATGTTGCTGCCGCTGGCGTAGACGCCCCTCACATTGTTGCTCCCCAGGCCGTTAGCGGTGCTTTTGTTGGTGAAGGTGAGCGGGGCAGCCAGGGCGGCCGGGCTCGCGGCCGCGACACTGAAAACTGCGGCCGCCGAGGCCAGCAGGGCAATCCGCAGACTGGGCCATAAACGACAGGATGGTGAAACAATAAAAGGCTGAATTTGATTCAATGCGATTGTATGAGAATTTGCTAATTAATAGCATTCCTGCACCTTTCACCCCTCTTCAGCCCTCCCCCCGCCCAATACCCCCAAAATGGGGGGGGGGGTGCCATTGGCCCAACTGTCACAGCCAGTGGCATCAGACTTTTGTGGCTGCATTGGCTGATGCCGAACCGACCCTGCAATGGTTGCGCCAGGGACTCCACCAGGCCCTGGCCGGGTCCCTAGCCTCCATGGCTATTCCGGCCCCCTGTTTTGCCGATGGCGCTTCTTTCGCTGCATCAGGGGCCATGAACGCTGCTTCCGCGCCCCCCGTGCCCCTGTTCGCCGATCTGGTGGGCCAGGAGCTGGCCAGCCACTTGCTGGCGGCGGCGCTGCGCTCGCGTCGCCTGGCGCCGGCCTATCTGTTCGCCGGTCCCGATGGGGTGGGCCGGCGATTGGCGGCCTTGCGCTTTCTGGAGGGGGTGGTGGCCACCAAACCCGCCGGCGCCGGCCAGGCCGCTAAGGAGGTCCTGGCGGGGGATGCTCGCCTCCGGCGCTTGCTGGCCCAGGGCAACCACCCCGATTTGCTCTGGGTGGAACCCACCTTTCAGCACCAGGGTCGGCTGATTCCGGCCTCCCAGGCCGCTGAGAGCGGAATCAGCCGCAAGGTGCCGCCCCAACTCCGCTTGGAGCAGATCCGCGATGTCTCCCGCTTCCTGTCGCGGCGTCCGGTCGAGTCGGGGCGCTGCATGGTGGTGTTGGAGTCGGTTGAGTCGATGGCCGAGACGGCCGCCAATGCCCTGCTTAAAACCCTGGAAGAACCCGGGGATGGGATTTTGGTGTTGATCAGCGCCGCCCCCGATCGCCTGCTCGCCACGATCCGCTCCCGCTGCCAGCGCATTCCCTTCCGCCCCCTGACCCCAGAGCAGGTGCGGGAGGTACTAGGGGCCACCGCATCGGCAGAGGCGCAAGAGGCCTCCCCCGATCCCCCCGAACTCCTGGAACTGGCGGAGGGCTCCCCGGGGGCCCTGCTGGACCATCGCCGCCAGTGGCAGTCCCTGCCCGAGGGCCTGGCCGATCGCCTCCTCGCCCTGGGGCCCGACCCGTTGGCATCCCTGGCCCTGGCCCGGGACCTCAGCGAAGCCCTGGAGGGGGAGCAGCAGCTGTGGCTGCTGGGTTGGTGGCAACTCGCCGGTTGGCGCCGCCGCCAGGATCCGCTGCGCTGGCGTCGGCTCGAACGGCTGAGGGCCCAGCTGCTGGGCCATGGCCAACCCCGGCTGGCCTGGGAGGTGGCCTTGCTGGAACTCGCCTCCTTGCCGGCCCTGTCCCCGGGTGCGGCCCGCCCATCCGGCACTTAGACAGGGACAGCAGGCGAAGGCCCGGGGTGATGGAGCGTCTGGAGGAGTGGCGACGATTGCTGGCGGCCGGCCAGTATTTCAAGGTGGTCTGCGGCGCCGGCCATGAGGTGGAGGCCGATGTCGAGCGGCTGGCCTACGTGTACACCCTGGCCGGTTGCAATGGTTTTGATGTCTCAGCCAAGCCAGCGGTGGTTGAGGCCTGTGGCCGCGGCATTCGGGCCGCCGCCGAGGTGGCCCCCGCCATGGGCCTCACCCTGGGGGTGCGCCCCTTCATCACGGTGAGTGTGGGCATGCCGGGCGATCACCACGTGCGCAAGGCCGTGATCACCAGTGATTGCGTCGCCTGCGATCTGTGTATCCCCGCCTGTCCCACGGCGGCGATCACAGCGGATTTAGTTGTTGTGGAGCCGCTGTGCATCGGCTGCGGGCTCTGTGAGGCCGTTTGTCCGCCGGCGGCGGCGGCGATTCGCTGGCGCCACGATGCCAAATCCCTGCGCACCATCCTGCCCGCCTGCCTGCAGGCGGGGGCCGAAAGCATCGAACTCCACGCCGCCGTGGCTGATGGGGAGGCCACCCTGGCCGAATGGCAGGTGGTCAACGACTGTTTGCCCCATGGCCTGGTTTCCCTGTGCCTCGACCGTCATTTCCTCTCCAACCACGATCTGCTGGAGCGGATCCGCCGGGCCCATGCCGTGGCCGGAAACCGCTTGATGCTGCAAGCCGACGGCGTGCCCATGGGCGGGGCGGCGGCATCGGGCTGGCGGGCCACCCTGCAGGCGGTGGCGATGGCGGATGTGATTGAACGGGAACTCAAGGCCAGAGATCCCCGCTTTCGGCACCTGCCGGTTGTGCTGTCCGGCGGCACCAACCAGGCAACCGGTGAACTTGCCGCCCGCTGTGGCGTCCCGTTTGCGGGGATCGCCATGGGTAGCCAAGCCCGTGGATTGGTCCAGGCGGGCCTGCCGAACGTCATGCTGGGCCGGGTCGATACGGCGCTCAAGACCCTGGTGGCTGGGGCCCACGCCATGATTCAGACCAGCTTGGCAAGACCGGAGCTGGCCTGAATTCAGGCCACTGCGCTGGCACTGTCCTTCTCGCGCCGCGCCGCTAATTCGGCGGCGGCGCTGCGGGCCGCCACCATGACTGCCGCCAGCGGTTCCACCTGGTCACCCACGGGCAGCTCCAGGCAATAGCCGGCCCCGTAGACGGTTTTGATGAAACGGGGTTTGCGGGGTTCTGGCTCCAATTTGGTGCGCAGATGGCGCACATGCACCCGAATCGTTTCGATGTCATCGTCCGGCTCGTAACCCCAGACCTCCTTGAGAATCAGGGAAGGGGAAACGGTTTGGCCATGGCGTTGCAGCAGGCAATGCAGAAGCTCAAACTCCAGATGGGTGAGCCTCACCGGCTGGTCAAACC
>JAPLIF010000035.1 GCA_026389255.1 Cyanobacteriota bacterium | reverse complement strand
CGGCCACCAGCCTCGCCGGGCACACCCTGGTCAAACGCAGCATCGATGCCCGCCGCCGGGGGGCGATCCAGGTGGTCTACTGCCTCGATCTGGAGCTGACGCTGCCGGAAAAGGACCAGCTGCGGCTGCTGCGCCGTTTTGCCGGCGATCCCCATCTGCGGCCCACCCCTGATCACACCTACCACTTTGTCGCCCAGGCCCCGGCCGACAGCCTGCGCCCGGTGGTGATTGGGGCCGGACCCTGCGGCTATTTCTGTGCCCTGGTGCTGGCCCAGATGGGCTACCGACCGCTGCTGCTGGAGCGGGGCCGGCCGGTCAAACAGCGCACCGCCGACACCTTTGGTTTCTGGCGCGGCGAAAGTCCCTTCCAGAGCGAATCCAATGCCCAGTTCGGGGAGGGGGGCGCTGGCACGTTTTCCGATGGCAAGCTCTACAGCCAGATCAGCGAGCCGGCCCCCTACGCCCGCAAGGTGCTCGAAGAGCTGGTGGCGGCCGGCGCCCATGCCGAAATCCTCACCAAGCATCGGCCCCACATCGGCACCTTCAAGTTGGCCACGGTGGTGCGCGGCCTCAGGGCCCGCATTGAAGCCCTGGGCGGCGAGGTGCGTTTTGAGCAGCGGGTGGAGGGGCTGGATCTGAATCCCTCCGACCGTTCCGTCCGCGGGGTGCTGTTGGCCGATGGCCAGCGCATTGCCGCCCGTCAGGTGGTTTTGGCCGTGGGCCACAGCGCCCGGGACACGTTTGTCTGGCTGGACCAGCTGGGCGTGGCGATGGAGCCCAAACCCTTCGCGGTGGGGTTGCGCATCGAACACCCCCAAAGCCTCATCGATACGGCCCTCTGGGGGGATGCCGCCGGCCACCCCCAACTTGGGCCCGCCGAATACAAATTGGTGCACCACGGCCCGGATGGGCGGGACGTGTACAGCTTCTGCATGTGCCCCGGCGGTCTGGTGGTGGGGGCGGCCTCAGAAGCGGATGGGGTGGTCACCAACGGCATGAGCCAGCACAGCCGCAACGAGCGCAATGCCAACAGCGGCATCGTCGTGAATGTGACCCTGGAGGATCTCCGGCCGTGGCAGCAGCGACCAGGGGATCCCTTGGCGGGGATGGCTTTTCAACGCCACTGGGAACGGCAGGCCTTTGTGGCGGGGGGCGGAGACCATCGGGCCCCGGCCCAATTCCTGGGTGATTTTATGGCCGGGCGTGAAAGTGTGGAGGGGGATGACAGGGCCGCCGAGGGATCGGCCGCCGAGGATCTAATTAAAATTGTGCGGCCCTCCTACCAGCCGGGGGTGCGGCTGGGTCGGCTGGACCATTGTTTGCCGGCCCCGATGATCGAGGCAATCCGTGGGGCGTTGCCCCACTTTGCCCAAAAAATTCGGGGTTACGGCATGGTTGGTGCCCTACTGACGGGAGTCGAGACCCGGACGTCATCCCCCCTGAGGATTGCTCGTCAAGGGGAAACGCTTCAGAGCCTCAATACCCCGGGACTGTTCCCGGCTGGGGAAGGGGCCGGCTATGCCGGCGGGATCCTCTCAGCTGCGATTGATGGCATCAAGGTGGCTGAGGCTCTCGCGATCAACCCTCCTCTTCTTCCGCCCCCAGGGGTACGAGGCGGATCTGCTTGCGACCCAGCTTGATCTCGAATTCGTCGCCGGGCTTCAGGTCGAGCATGGCCGTGTAGGCCTTGCCGACCATGAGGTTGCCGTTGAACTGAACTTTGGTGTTGAAGCTCAGCTTGCGACCGGCTTTGCCCGCTTTG
>JAPLIF010000289.1 GCA_026389255.1 Cyanobacteriota bacterium | reverse complement strand
AATGGCCCCCCTGGGCAACTCGAGTTCCAGTCCAGGCCACTAAACGATCCAGGGCCAGCCCCACAAGGCCTACATAAACAATAGCGAGAATGATTTGACTCGAACTGCTATCGCCACCAGCGTTATAGGCATCCCAAATAAAATAGCCAATGCCCCCATCGGCTTTGAGCATTTCGGCGGCCACAATCGCAAGCCAGGCCAGTCCTACAGCAATGCGCAAGCCTGTGAATACATAGGGAACGGTGGCGGGAATCACGATATTACGGATGTATTCGCTTTTACGTAGCCTCAGGACTCGGGCCACATTGGTATAGTCCTCGGGAATCTCCTTAATGCCCACAGCGGTGTTAATGATAATCGGCCAGATGGCCGTAATAAAAATCACAAAGATTGCCGAGGTGTTGGCGTTCTGAAACACCATCAGTGAGATGGGGAACCAGGCCAGGGGCGGTACGGTGCGAAGCACCTGAATGACGGGGTCAAACCCTTTGCCGATGAAGCGGTTCAAGCCCAGCAGGCCGCCGACGGCGATGCCGACGATGGCGGCAAGGCCATATCCGAGGGCTACTCTTTGTAGGGAGATCAGGATCTGCCAGCCCAGTCCCTTACTGGTGCCACCATTGTCGAAAAACGGCTGGCTGATGTAAGGATCCCAGGTATCGGTAATCACATTGATGGGCCCCGGCAGTCGGCCTGTGCCAAGGATCAGGGACAGGGCCTGCCAGACCAGCAGGAATGCGCCGATGCAGACGAGGTAGGGCAACGCGCCGCGCAGCACCGGATTCGACAGGCGGCTCCGGGTGGTTTGCGACAAGGATGTCGCAGAAGCGGAGGGGGACATCTTGTTCAAAGATTGGGTCGAAAAACCCCAGCCGGCATGGCGGAGCGACTGGGGTAGGGGCGGTCGAGAAGGGAGGGAATCAGGCCAGGGCTTTGATCTTCAAAGCATCGAGATAGGCCTTGGGATTCTCAGGGTCAAACACAACTCCGTCAAAGAAGGTTTCCTTGCCCCTTGAATCACTGGCGGGAATCGCCTGTTCCTGGCCCAGGGCCTTGGCGGCCGTTTTCCAGAGATCACTCCGGTTGACCTTGTTCACCAGTGCCGCCGTATCCGTATTGGCGGGCAAATATCCCCAGCGCATGTCTTCGGTGACAAACCAGGTGTCATGGCTTTTGAAGGGGAAGGAGGCATTCTCCGACCAGAACAACATCTTGTAGGAGCTGTCTTTGACATTGCGACCATCACCATAATCCACGGTTCCAGTAAGGCGAGGTTTAATGTCTTCGACCTTGGCCTTGATATATTTATCCTGGGCAAGAATTTCACACATTTCGTCTAGATTGGCTGGGTCCTCACACCACATCTGGGCTTCCTGGACGGCCTTGAGAAGGGCCACGGACGCGTTGGGATTCTTGTCGACCCAGTCGGCCCGCATCGCAAACGATTTCTCGGGATGTTTGTTCCAGATTTCACCGGTCTGCGCAGCTGTATAACCGAGTTTTTTGTTGACTAGGCGCTGGTTCCAGGGTTCACCCACACAAAACAAGTCCATGGTTCCGGTCTGCATGTTGGCCACCATCTGGGGAGGTGGAACGACAACTAAATCGGCATCTTTGTTGGGATCAATACCATTAGCAGACAGCCAGTAACGCATCCAGAGATCATGATTGCCCCCAGGGAATGTGACGGCGGCTTTCAGCTTTCTACCCAGACCACTGGCACCTTTGGCTAAGGCTTCTTTGTTGTTGACCGTGAGTTTTGCATCCAGCAGGGCTTTCGACGCTGAGATGGCCTGACCCTGCAAATTCAGCCGGGCAAGGATGTACATGGGCAGTGGTTGTTTGCTCTTGGTTATTTTCCCCGCCGTCAGCAAATAGGGCATCGGACTAAGGATATGGCACCCATCAATCCCCCCACCGCCAGTGCCAAGTTCAAGATTGTCTCGGGTTGCGGCCCAGGACGTTTGTTTAAGGAGTTTCACCTCGGGCATGCCGTGCTTGGCAAACAGGCCCTTTTCCTTAGCAATGATTAATGGCGCCGAGTCCGTCAGGGCAATGAAGCCCAGGGTTGCTCCTTTGACCTCGTTGCTGGCGCTTCCTGTTGGGGAAACCTCTGATTTCGTTGACGACTTCTGGCCGCCACAGGCAGCTAGGAAGGCTGTGCCAGCCGCCGTGCCAGCTACTGTGATCAGAAATTTGCGACGCGAAAACGAAGCCATGTCAATGCAGGAAAAGAGGGACGGTTTTTTTTAGTTATTGGAGAGGGCTCTCCAAGGGGGGCTTTTTATTTAATCTTGTGCCCATTACACGAAATAAGCACAATTAGCAGCGAGCGGGCGGCCGGTGTGCAAAGACCAGGCTTCACAAAGAAGTGCACTGATCTGGGAAGTCTAGTTCGGCGCCCAAAGCTAACCGACTTATTAATAAAACCATGGAGCGTCTTGTCCAGCGGTCGCAATGGCTACCAAAATCTTGACTCGCTGGGCCTGTTTTATGGCTTCTGGGGACTGGTGCCCAGCCGGCCGGCCCCTGGGGTCACGATTCCGCTAGCAATCCAAATTCGTCCAGGGCCCTCGGCAGGTTGCGGTGTTCATGGCCGGGGTGGCTGAGTTTGACCAGGGCGAACCGCTGCAATTCGTCCAGGTTGGCCCAGCGTTGGGGCTCAATCTTTAGGCCCAGCTGGGCGCAGGAGAGGGCCACCTCGCCAGGCAGGGTCCCCGATTGTTGCCAGCCACAGGCGTGGGCCGGTTCCAAGGGTTTGGCCGGTCCGTTGGGAAGGCTTTTGCTGCGCTCCAGTAACCAATCCCCCAGCTCCTGAAGCGCCTGCCCGTCATCATTCCATTGCAACAGGTTTAGCCGTTCGGCCGGGCTCAGGCCAAGCCAGTGCACCAGTTTCAGCTTCACTCCCGCCAGATCGAGCTTGCGGCGGACCGCCATGGGGAGGCAACGCAGATCGCCACTGAATTCCGCTTCGAAGTCAAACAGCCTGTTGTGGATGGCCTTTGGACCTGGGGGGTTGCAAGGTTCGCTCATGCAGCCAGCTCCAGTCCTTTGCTGACGCCGCTGCGGGCTTGCAGGAGGGCCCTGGCTTGCCCTAGGGCCGTTGGCAGATCGTCATGGTGATCCGCCAGCCACAGGTAGGCCCCCAGATTCCAGAGCAGGGCCTCCGCCAAGGGGCCTTCCCCCCTCAGGGCCGACTGGGCGTCCCGGCGCCAATCCTCCAACCCTGACCAGGGGATCTCCGCCGCGCTGATGCCATGGTCCCGGGGGTGAAGCAGGATCCGTTCCACGGCACCCTGACGCACCCTTGCCGTGATCCCGGCCCGGGTGGTCGGCAGATCGGTCGATCCCTCCAGCCCCTTAACGGTGAGGAGGTCGGTTTCGCCGGCCCCAGCCAGGGCCTCCCAGGCCCGGGTTTCGGTGGGGGGATGGACGAAGCCGCTCACCAGGAGCCGCTCGCCTTGGTGCGGGGACCAGAGCAGTTCCAGGCTGGCCACAGGGGGGCGTTTGCCGATCAGATCCCTGATCAACACCAGCCGTTCGGCGGCCTGGAAATGGTCCGGTTGGTGGGTCAGGGCCAGGCCATGGCGATCGAGGCGGTCCTGCACCGTCTCCAAAGGCAGGCCTCGCCATTCGATGCCGAGGGCGGCGAACAGCTCCGCCAGGGTGATGCCGTATTTCACCGGCATCGGGTCGCCCCCGTGCAGCACCACCGGGATTCCTGCCGCCGCCAGCGTCAGAGCCAGCAGGGGCAGCACCGGGGCGGTGAGCAAAGGGCTCGGCTCCCCGGTGTGGTCAGGATTGGACCCAGGGACCGGTACCCATCCAGCATGCCGCTGAGCTCCTGGGGCGCCGGCCGGCGAATGCGGTGCGCGATCAGAAAGGCGCCCATCTGGGCCGCGTCAACTTGCCCCTTGAGCATCAGCTCGATCGCCTCGCGGGCCTCCTGGCGACTGAGGCCGGTGCTGGTGTGCTCGCCGCTGCCCACCTTGCCGATCAGGTCTCGGAACAGGGCGCGGGAGGGTCCCAGGGCTTCAAGGCGCTCCTGGCGGCGAGCCTCAAGCGTTGCCACGGGAGAATCTATCGCTGGATTCTGTAGCGGTTGCAACAGGGGGAGATCCGGCCGTGGTGGTCATAATGTCATTGAGAGCGGTAGTGGTTTCGGGTTCCAGACCAAGGTCTGAGCCTCGGTGTGGTTTTGATCACCACCCCTTCCCCCCGATTCCGGACATGTCCGTATCCGAAGCAGCGGCCTTCCATGGTGCGGCAGGCGAACCCCCTCTTGGTACTGCTGCGCCCAGGTTGACGAAATTGGAGCTGGCGAAGTCCAGCTTTTGCGGCCTCGATCTTGCATCGCGCCTGGATGAACTCGGCCGCATGGGCTGGGAATCCCTGGATGAGGCAACCCTCACCATCCATCTCAAGTGGTTGGGGATCTTTTTTCGTCCGGTCACCCCCGGCCGATTCATGGTGCGGCTGCGGCTGCCCAATGGCGTCATCCGCGCCGATCAGCTGGAGGTGCTTGCGGAGGTGGTTGATCGCTGTGGCGACCATGGCAGTGCCGACATCACCACCCGTCAGAACCTTCAGTTGCGCGGTCTCCTGCTGGAGGACATGGCGCCCTTGATGGAGTGCCTGGAGCGGGTGGGTCTGACCAGCCGCCAGTCGGGCCACGACAACCCCCGCAACATTACGGGCAATCCCCTCGCCGGCATCGATCCGGACGAATTCGTGGACACTCGTCCAATCGTTGAGGCCATCCAGGCCATTTTGCTGGGCCCCGATGGGCCCCGCAACCTGCCCCGCAAGTTCAACGTGGCGGTGGCTGGTGCCCCCGACAGCTTTCTGCTCCATAACGACCTGGCTTTCCTGCCGGCTTTTTACAAGGGCGAACTCGGTTTTACCGTCATGGTGGGGGGCTTTTTTTCGGCCCAACGCAATGAGTTGGCGATTCCCCTGGGCCTTTGGTTGCGCGCCGAGCAGTTGCCGCTGTTCACCCTGGCCGTGCTGCGCCATTACGAGCGGAGTGGGGATCGCACGACCCGCACCAGGAGCCGTGTGATGTACCTGATTGAGGCCCTGGGCCTGGATGCCTATCGGGCCGAGGTGGTGGAGACCTGGCGGGCCTTGGGGGCTGGCCCTGGGGATGGGGTCCTGCATGACGGCTCCCATCTGGTGTCACGGGCCCCGCGGGATCTCTGTGGCGTTTATCCCCAGAAACAACCAGAGCTGTGTTGGGTGGGCCTGAACGTGCCCATGGGTCGGCTCGACAGCGCTGCCTTGTACGCGTTGGTTGGCCTGGCCCGTGGCTATGGCAATGGTGAACTCCGCTTCACCGAGAGTCAGAACGTTCTGATTGTTGATGTCCCCAGCCAGCGGGCCCAGGCCCTGCTGGCGGAGCCCTTGCTGCAGCGTTTTCCGAGTGATCCAGGACCGCTGGTGGCCGAAGCCGTCAGTTGTACGGGCAATCACTACTGCGGCCTGGCCCTGATCCCGACCAAAAGCACGGCCTTGGCGGTGCTGGCCGAGCTGGAACAACGCTTGGTGCTGCCCGAGTCGGTGCGTAACCACTGGACCGGCTGCCCCAATGCCTGCGGCCAGCCCTATATGGGCCAGATCGGATTGATGGGGGCCAAAGCCCGTCAAGACGGTCAGATGGTGGAAGCCGTCAAGATCTTCCTGGGGGGCTCCATGGCCGACGATCCCCAGTTGGCGGTCTTGCATGAAAAGGCCGTTCCCCTTAGCGAGCTGCCGGATGTGCTCGAGACTCTGTTGGTGGAGCATTTCGGGGCCAGCCGCCGCAACGGTTCGGCGTGAGATCGTCTTTCCCCCTGGCTTCCCCAATGGTTCGACAACCGGCTGTCATGGTGAGAAGTCTTGGGTCCAGCCCCGTTCCGGTGCCATCTTCAGCCGCCGAACTCCCCTTTAAACCCGACCCCGGCACCCTGCCGGCTCCCGGCCATGCCGATCGCTGGTCCTGGCTGCTGGCCTTGCGGCGCCAGGGACCCCTGGTCTTGGAACCCTGGCTGCGGGCCATCGAAGTCGGTCAGCTCGCGCCGGAGTCCGATCTGCTGGCGGTGCTGGCGGACCAGCTCGACGCCGATGCCGCCGTGCGATTGCTGCGTTTCTGGTGGCAGAGCCCCGATCGCACCCCAGCCCTACCCAACCTGGTGGGCCGCGTGCGCGACAGGGCGGTAGCGGACTTGTTAGGCGAGCTCCTGGCTGGGGGAGGCGAAGGGCGGGCGGATCCCGCTTGCCAGGCGCTCCTGCTGCCCCTGCTGGGGTATCAGCGGCAGGCCAGGGATTTTCTGTTGTTGCAACGGCTGGCATTGCAGCCGGGTCCCCGCCAGGTGCGGCAAGCCGCTTTGGAGGGGCTGAGCCTTGGTTTGAGTGCCTGGCCCATGCCGGCCCTGCGCAGCACCCTGATCACGTTGGCCAGTGACCTGGATCCCCTGCTGGCGGGCGCCGCGGTCGATGCCCTGGCCCGGTTGCCCGACGCCCGTTCCCCGTTGATTCTGCTGAGCCGCTCATCCCTGGAGGCCTCTGTGGCCGAACGGTTGCAGCGCAGGCTGCGGGCCCTTCCCGCCAGCACCCTGCTGCTGCTGGTGCATGGGCGGGCCGATGGCTTCATTCCCCCCGACTTTCGCTCCCTGGCCGCGGAGCTGGAGCAGCGCCGTGGGGCTCCAGTGCGGCTGCGGGCCCTCACCGATCCGAGCCCCCTTGCCCCGGAGCCCCTGGGCGATCCCCTGTCGCTGATCCCCCTGTTTCTGCTGCCCGGAGGCCACGTGCGCCACGACGTGCCGGCGATGGCGACCGCCTTGCGCCGGCAGGGGCCGCTGCGGGTCCTGCCCTTTCTGGGGGCGTGGCCCTGCTGGCAGCGGGCCCTGGCGTCAGAGGTGGCCGAGGGGGCTGGGGATGGCGGGCGACCCCGGTTGCTCCATCACCCCATTGCCGGCAAGTTGGCCGTCCGTTACCTTGCCCATCTTGAGCGGGTGACCGGTGCGGCCTGTATCCAGACTCCTGTGTCCCATGGCGACCTTGCGACCCTGGCTGGGGACCACCGGGGGGGACTCATCCCCCTCTCCCTCGGATCCAGTCGCTTGAGCGAGTCCCTGGTTCCCCTGCTGGGTGAGGCGGCCGCAGCACCGTTGCTGGCCCGAACGGCCTTGCGGCAGGGGCTGCTCCAGGCCCTGGAGGTGCTGCCATGAGTGGCGAGGGGCCAGCGCTGGACGGGCTGGGAACCGTCTATCTCGTCGGGGCCGGGCCCGGGGATCCGGAACTGCTCACCTTGAAGGCCCATCGTCTCCTGCGCGAGTGCGATGCCCTGGTGCATGACTCCCTCGTGCCCAAGGCCCTGCTCGATCTTGTTCGACCGGACTGCGAGCGGCATTTTGTCGGCAAGCGCCGCGGCCACCATTCCGTGCCCCAGCCCACCACCAATGCGGTGCTTCTAGAGCTGGCCGGTCGCCATCGCACCGTGGTGCGTCTCAAGGGGGGGGATCCCTTTCTGTTTGGCCGTGGTGGCGAGGAAGCCGCCTATCTGGCCTCCCGCGGGGTCCCCGTTCAGGTGGTGCCTGGTGTTACGGCCGGGATTGCCGCTCCGGCCTATGCCGGCATCCCGGTCACCCACCGGCGGGCCGGTTCCAGCGTCACCTTCGTGACCGGCCACGAGGAAATCGACAAGGGCCGCTCGGGCGTCGACTGGCAGGGCTTGGCCCGCAGCAGCGATGGGTTAGTTATCTACATGGGCCTCCACAATTTGCGCCATATCTGCCTGGAACTGGCGGCCGGTGGCCTGGATCCCGCCACCCCGGCCGCGGTGATCCAGCAGGGCACGGTGCTGGGCCAGCGCTTGCTGGTGGCCACCCTGGCGGATCTGGCCGATCAGGTGGAAGCCCAGGGGTTCGCTTCCCCCTCCATCGTGGTGGTGGGGCCTGTGGTGGCCCAGCGGGTGGCGGATTGTGCGCCCCCGCTGGCCGATACGGAAATGCCGCTCCCGTTTTAAGACCATCCCCAGGGGCCGCCGCCCCCATAGGATTGGCAAATGCCCAACCCATCCCCTGACGGCAGAGAGGCGCCCCTAGCCATGCCGGCAGTGGTGCCGCCGTTGGAGCAGTTGTTTCCTTTTGCGCTTGATCCCTTCCAGCTGGAGGCGATCGACGCCCTAAACATCGGCCATTCGGTGGTGGTCAGTGCCCCCACGGGTTCGGGGAAGACCCTGGTGGGCGAGTACGCCATCTACCGGGCCCTGGCCCATGGCAAAAGTTGGTGCCGAAAATGTTGGCCTCCTTACCGGTGATCTCAGCGTCAATCGCGAAGCCGGGATCGTGGTGATGACCACGGAAATCTTTCGCAACATGCTGTACGCGGAGATTGATCACCCCGATGATGACCCTCTAGCCGATGTCGAAGCCGTGGTGCTCGATGAGTGCCACTACATGAATGATTCCCAGCGCGGCACCGTCTGGGAGGAATCGATCATCCACTGTCCGCCCCCCATCCAACTGGTGGCCCTGTCGGCCACCGTGGCCAATGCCGGGCAGCTCACCGATTGGATCGAACGGGTGCATGGCCCGACCCGGTTGGTGCTCAGCGACCACCGCCCGGTGCCCCTCGATTTCAGTTTTTGCAGCGCCAAGGGATTGCACCCCCTGCTCAATGAGGCCGGCACCGGGCTCCATCCCAATTGCAAGGTCTGGCGGCCTCCAAAAACCACGCGCCGCAAGGGCCCCCGCGAACCGCGCCCGCCCCAGCCGGAGGCGCCGCCCATCGGCTTTGTGGTGGCGCAAATGGCCCAGCGGGACATGCTGCCCGCCATCTATTTCATCTTCAGTCGTCGCTCCTGCGACCGGGCCCTCAGGGATCTCGGCAAGCTTTGTCTGGTTAATCCGGCCGAGCAGGCCTTGATTCGCACGCGCCTCGATGCCTACGTGGCCGCCACCCCCGATGCGGTTCGCGATGGCGACCACGCCGATGCCTTGCTGCGCGGCATCGCGTCCCACCACGCCGGTGTTTTGCCCGCCTGGAAAGAATTGATTGAGGAGTTGTTCCAGCAGGCCCTGGTCAAGGTGGTTTTCGCCAATGAAACTCTGGCGGCTGGCATCAACATGCCCGCCCGCACCACTGTGATCTCGGCCCTTTCCAAACGCACGGAGCGGGGCCATCGGCCCTTGATGGGCAGTGAATTCCTGCAGATGGCGGGTCGCGCCGGCCGCCGTGGTCTCGACGACCAGGGCTATGTCGTCACGGTGCAAAGCCGCTTTGAAGGAGTGCGGGAGGCCGGTGAACTGGCCACCAGCCCCGCTGATCCGCTGGTGAGCCAGTTCACCCCGAGCTACGGCATGGTGCTGAACCTGTTACAGCGCTACGACCTTCCCAAGGCCAAGGAATTGGTCGAGCGCAGCATTGGCCCCAACCTCGCCACCCTGGACCTGGCGGAAGACGAGGCGCGCATCGGTGAGCTACGGCTCCAGCTCGCCAGCCTTGAGGCCAGTGGCGGAGATGTGCCCTGGGACCAGTTTGAGGACTACGAAAAGCACAGCGGCCACCTGCGTGAAGAGCGCCGCCTGTTGCGCATCCTGCAGCAGCAGGCCGAAGAAACCCTGGCCCACGAACTCACCCTGGCCTTGCAGTTCGCCAGCGAGGGGTCCCTGGTCAGTTTGCGGTCCCCCCAATTGCGCGGCCGCGTCACTCCGGCGGTCATCGTCGCCAAGGTGCCGGGTGGGGGCCAGTTTCCCTGGCTGCTGTGCCTCACCGACGACAACGTCTGGATCCTGTTGCCCTGCAGTGCTGTTGTGGCCTTGCATGCCGAGCTCAGTTGCCTCCAGGTGAGCCAACTCCAGCCTCCCGATCTGCAGCGCAGTGGCGAACTGCGCCATGGGGACCAGGCCAGTGAGGGCCTGGCCCTGGCCGTGGCTTCCATGGCCCGGCGCCATGACATGGTCACCCCCCACTACGACCTGGCCGGCGAGGTGCTGCAACAGGCGGAGCAGGTGCGCCAGCTGGAGGATGAATTGCAACTCCATCCCGCCCACGGTTGGGGTGACCGCAAACAGCTCAAAAAGCAATTGCGGCGCATGGAAGAGATCGAGGCTGAGGTGGCCGAGCGCCAGCAACTGCTTCATTTCCGCTCCAACCGCCACTGGGAGACCTTTCTCTCCTTAATCAACATCCTGCGTCACTTCGGTGCCCTCGATGGTGCCGAGGGTCTTGAACCCACCGAAGTGGGCCGGACCGTGGCGGCCCTGCGGGGTGACAACGAGCTCTGGTTGGGTCTGGCCCTGATGAGTGGCCATCTCGATGAACTGGAACCTGCCGATTTGGCGGCGGTCTTGGAGGCCATCTCCACCGAGGTGAATCGCCCTGATCTGTGGTGTGGATTTGAGCCGCCTAAACCGGCCGAGGAGGCCCTCCATGACCTCCGCCCCTTGCGGCGAGCCCTGGAGCGGGAGCAGGAGCGGGGCCAGGTGGTGGTGCCTGTCTGGTGGGAGCCTGAATTGACGGGCCTGGTCGCCGCCTGGGCCCGGGGTACCCCCTGGCGTGACCTGATCGCCAATACCTCTCTCGATGAGGGGGATGTGGTACGGGTCATGCGGCGCACCGTGGATCTGCTGGCCCAGATTCCCTACTGCGAAGCCATCAGCGAACAGCTGCGCCGTCATGCCCGCAAGGCACTGAAGGCCATCAACCGCTTCCCGGTGTGCGAAATCGAGGACCTGGTGGCGGCGGCATCGGCCCCTGAAGCTTCTGCGGCTGAGGTTGGGGCCCCGGATTGAGCCTGCCCCAGAGGGGGCCGCCTCCCCCTTTGGTCGAACCCTGCTAACGTCCTGCGGCGAAAGGCAATTGAGGGTGGGATTACGTGAGTCAATCCCCTGGCCCGGCCCATCGCAATGCCGCCTATCGGCCTGAAATCGACGGATTGCGCGCCGTTGCCGTGGTCGGCGTGATCCTGAACCACTTCTCGGAACGTTGGCTGCCGGGCGGTTATCTAGGGGTGGATGTCTTTTTCGTCATCTCTGGGTTTGTGATCACGGCCTCCCTGGCCCGCCGGCCCGCGGCGGGTCTGGGGGATCTGATGCTGGGTTTCTACTCCCGCCGTGTCCGGCGCCTGTTGCCCGCCCTGCTGTTATGCGTTGGCATCACGGCGTTTTTACTGACTTTGGTCTCCTACGACCCTGGTCAGATGTTGGGTGTGGGCTGGCGTTCGCTATTCGGTTTCAGCAACATCACCCTATACCGATTAGCGGTGGATTATTTCCGGCCTGCCGCCGCCTTGAACCCCTTTGCACATACCTGGTCTTTGGGGGTTGAAGAACAATTTTACCTTCTTTTTCCGCTGCTGGTTTGGTTCAGCGGTTTCGCCCGCAACGGCGCCGCTGGAAGTCGGCGTCTGGTGCTCTTGCTGCTGCCCCTGAGTGTTCTTTCCCTGGTGGTGTTTGGCCAACGGCTTGGGGTTGATTTTCCGGCTGCCTACTACCTGCTTCCCTCGCGATTCTGGGAGCTGGGCGTGGGGTGCCTGGTGTTTTTACTGCTGCAGCGTCGCTCCCCTCAAAGCGAAAACACAGAGGCAGCAGCGTCCGACGATCTCGAGGCTGACCAGGCCCGCTGGCCCCTGCCCCCCCTGCCCCTCCTGCTTGGCCTGGGGGTCCTGATGGCAGCCCCCCTGGATTTCGGCTTGCTGCCCGTGGTCAGCAGTGTCGCGATCACCGCCCTGCTCTTGGGCTGCTTGCGTCCATCCACCGCGGCCCATGGTTGGCTCAGCTGGCCGCCGGTGGTGGTTGTCGGACTGTTCTCCTATTCGCTCTATCTCTGGCATTGGAGCGTGTTGTCCCTCAGCCGTTGGACCATCGGGCTCCAGCCCTGGACCATGCCGTTACAGGCTCTGCTCATCGTTCTGCTGGCCTATTTGTCCTGGCGTTTCGTTGAATGTCCCTGCCGCCGGACCCTTTGGTGGCCCCAGCGATGGCGGGTGGTGGCCAGCGGTTTAGCCCTGGCGGCTCTGGGCACCGTTGGCTTGCAGGGCCTGGCCCGCAAGGGTCCCACCCTTCTGTATCGCGGCAACCCCCAGTCGGCCGAATTCAGTTTGGCAGCCACCCCAAGCGGTTCTGACTGTTCCAGCCCTGGCCATTTCCGTTTGTTGATGGTGGGAGATAGCCATGCGCACCATTTCACCGCCGCTGCGGATCACCTCTGTGGACGCTATGGAATGGGCTACGGCGAGGCCGCGGTGATTGGGGTTCCCTATCCGCCTGTCTTCTACACAAATGCCACAACGGGTGTCAACGAAGAGCAGGCCATGGCCTATGCCCAGGCGGCGGAACAGCGTTGGCAGGCCCTGGCCCAGGAACCGGGCCTGCCCAAGGGGAACCAGGGGGTTGTGGTGCTGTCATCCCGTTCCCCCCTTTATTTCGATCCTGGCTATCTGGCTGAGGAATCTCTCAAGCGCAGCCAACACTTTTCTCCCCAAACCAACGAGCCGGTCCGCCGCGAGGCGGCACTGGCCACCTGGGCCGAGCAGGTGGGCCGTCTGGCCGATCTCCACCCCCACACCCGTTTTGTCTTGTTTTTACCCACCCCGGAATTCGGCAGCGGCGTGCCGATGGAAACATGCCGGCCCCAGTGGTTCCGCCCGGTGCTGCCGACCGATTGCCAGGGAGTGGATCGCCAGGGGCTTGATCGCTTTAACGCCTACCTGCGCCAGCAACTGACGGGCCTGCTGGCCAGCCACCCCAATGTGGTTCTCTATAACCCCGCCGACGCCCTGTGTCCCACCAAGGGCCCCTGTCCGCGTCAGCGCCACGGCTACCTCCTCTATAGCGATGGTGATCACCTCTCGGCCTATGGGGCTGTCACCGTGATGGATGACTTCGTGGCCTTTCTGCACCGGCTGAAGGGAAGCCAACCCGCAGAGCTCAAACACCACTAACGGCCAAGGCGGGCCATTGAAATGTTGCGTTTGCTACCAGAATCCTGCTTTTCGTATCGATAGCTACATTGCCAACCATTGCCCTTCGGATGTGCTTGTCGCCGTCGATGCTGCGTTGCTGTGCTTCTCGCTACCGCGTCCCTGGCTGCGATCACCCCATCTCCCGTCTCGGCTGCCGAGGCCATGCAAAGCGCCAACAACGGCTTTGTTCTGCTCTGTGCAGCCCTAGTGCTCATGATGACCCCGGCTCTGGCCTTGTTTTACGGGGGCTTTGTGCGCAGCCGCAATGTGCTCAACACCATGGTGATGAGTTTCGCTGCCATGGCGGTCGTCAGTGTGCTCTGGGTGTTGTTTGGCTACAGCCTCGTCTTTGCCCCAGGTAGTGGACCCCTTGCCCCCTTCATCGGAGGCCTGCAGTGGGCTGGGCTCGCCAATTGGGATCAGCCCTGGGGCGAAGGCCAACTGAGCCAGGGCGCGGTGGCCCTCTTTCAGCTCACCTTTGCCATCATTACGCCGGCCCTGGTGTCGGGGGCCGTGGTGGAGCGCATGAATTTTGGCGCCTGGATGGCCTTCCTGGTGCTTTGGTCCACCTTTGTCTATCTCCCCTTGGCTCACATGGTCTGGGGGCCGGCCGGTTTTCTGGGACCGGAAGGCTTGGGCGCCATCGATTTCGCCGGTGGCCTTGTGGTGGAAATGGCCTCCGGTGTGGCCGCAGCGGTGGCGGCCTTTATGGTGGGTCGCCGCCGCCATTATCCCCAGGCCATCTCGCCGCCCCATAACGTCAGCTTCATCCTTTTGGGGGCCGGTCTGCTTTGGGCAGGGTGGTTTGGCTTCAACGGTGGTAGTGGGTTGGTGGCCGGCAATCTGGCCAGTTTGGCCTGCCTGACCACCAACACCGCCGGCGCGGCGGCGGCCCTGACCTGGATGCTGATTGAAACCCTGCAGAGAGGCAAGCCCACTGCCGTGGGCGTGGCCACCGGGGCTGTGGCCGGCCTGGTGGCCATTACTCCGGCGGCCGGTTACGTCAGTCCCATGGCGGCCGTGGCCATTGGGCTGATTGCCGCCTTGGTGTGCAGTGGCGTGTTGCAGCTCAAGCAGCGCTGGCCCCTGGATGATTCGCTCGATGTGCTGCCCGTGCATGGCATCGCTGGACTGACAGGCACCTTGCTGACAGGGGTCTTTGCCAGCAAGATGCTGAATCCCGGCGGCGCCGATGGTCTCTTACGGGGCCGCGGGGTTCAGGTCTGGATCCAACTTCAGGCCATTGGCTTCACTTTGCTCTGGGTGACAATCGGCACCACAGTGGTACTCCTGGTGATCCGGCAATTGATACCCCTAAGGGTTTCGTCACTGGAAGAACAACAGGGTCTGGATATCAATGCCCATGGAGAGGAGGCCTACAACACGGAGTTCACCGGTTGAAGCCCTCTCTTTTGCTTTGCTGCAAGGGTTATTTGGATTAATTTATCTCCAAAGACCTTTGCGGCGGCCCGGTAATAAAGATCGGAACAGGGATCCCTGTTCCTTGAAACTGCCCAAACCGGAAAAGCCAATCGCATAGCCGGCAGCCATACCGGCATCCCGGATCCAGATGCCTAGGGCCTGTTGCAGTCTATTTTGCTTGGCCTCATCCGCCTGGGTCTGAAGTCGCTTAACGGCTGGGTCCAGTCGGGAGATCAGGGCAACCTTGACCTGGGGCAGGGGGGCCGCCAGGGGGCGATCCAGATTGCTGGGGGCTCCAGGTAGCTGGCGCAGGGCAGTTTTAAGATCGGCTTCGTTATTAGCGGAACGGATCGCGTCTGCGGCACGTTGCAGAGCTTTGAGCTGGGTGACTTCGTTGCCACTCTGTTGATTGAGCAGCCGGGAACCAGCTGTTATTTGCAAGGGGATCAACAGTAAAAAGCCGATGGCCGCAAAACCTGTCAGGCGCCGAAGCAGACTAATCTTGGATCCAAATGGGCTAACCCCTTCAGCAGGCTGGCGCTACCAAGCAGGGCTGAAATTACTTTTACTTGCCAGCGGGAATCGAGGATTTCCAAGGGCAACATGGCTGCCAGCAGAATGGCTAGAAAAACAATGAACAGGCCTAGGGCCACCCATTGGAGGATGTCGGCGAAATCTTCGGATCGGACTTTGTTCGCCACAGGCGGAGCGCGTTCATAACCAACAGACTTTAGCGATTATCTACAAGATGTCACCCCCGAGTCGATATTTTGTAAGGACTACGGAGCTCGTTTGATTAGCGCCTCGTCAGCGCTGAAATCGGGGTCGAGGCTGGGTTGGGACGCGCAGTCATTCTTCCAGCTATCGGCGAGTGTTGCCTCCAGATCGAAGGCCGGCTCCCAGGCCAGCTCCCGCCGTACCCGATGGGTGTCGGTGAGAAAATGGGACAGACGCAGGGGAAAGGCCTTGCGCGCCTTGCCATCGAGGCCCTCGATGCTGAAAGACCTCCGTTCGACGCTTTCCGGGTCTTTCCCGCAGGCTCTTGCGGCAGCCGCCACCAGCCCGGCAAAAGTAACGCCCTGATTACCGCTGCAGTTGTAGATGCGGTTGCAAGCTGCCTCCACCTCAATGGAGCGGGCCATGGCCATCGCCAGATCGTTGACATGGCCGAGCTGGGTGATGGTGGAGCCATCTCCCGGAATGGGAATGGGCCGGCCGTGGCTGAGGCGGTCGAAGAACCAGCGCTCAATGGGGTTGTAGTTGCCGGGACCGACGATGTAAGTGGGCCGGAAACTCGTGAACGCAATCCCCTGCTGCCTCATCCAGGCTTCGGTTTCGGCTTTGCCGGCATGGCGGCTGGAGGGGTCCAGGGGAGCGTCCTCGTCGAGGGGCCAGAGGTCGCTGTTGGCATAGACGCCGGCCGAGCTCACATAAACCAGGCGATGGCTGGGCGCTCCCGTGCGCTCGATCACCCGGCGCGTGTCGGCGCACTCCCGCCCTGAGCTGTCCACGATCACCTCAAACCGGCGTCCCTGCAGCTGGGCCAAGGCTTCGTCGTCGTTGCGATCACCGCTTAAGGATTCGACGTTGTTCGGTAACGGGTTCTTGCCCCGGGTGAAGAGGGTGAGTTCGTGGCCGGCCGCCAGCAGGTGCGCCACCAGCGGCCGTCCCACGAAGCGGGTGCCGCCCATCACCAGAATCTTCATGCTTGGGTCCAGACGGGTGTCTTAGCCAGGGTATTCAAGCTGGCTGCGGCTCCCGATCTTTCCCGACCCCATGGGCGTGCAGTCGGGACCCATGATGGCAAGACCGCCTTGTCTGGCCATGGACGTTATCCCCGCCATCGACCTGCTGGAGGGCCAGTGCGTGCGGCTCCACCAGGGCGACTACGACCAGGTGACCCGCTTCCATCCCGATCCGGTGGCCCAGGCCCTGGAGTGGCAACGGCAGGGGGCCCGGCGGCTGCATCTGGTGGATCTGGATGGCGCCCGCAGCGGCCAGCCCACCAATGATCCAATTGTGCGGGCCATCACCGCCGCCCTGACCATCCCTGTGCAGCTGGGGGGTGGGGTCCGCAGCGCCGAGCGCGCCCAAGAGTTGCTGGCCTGCGGTTTGGATCGCGTCATTCTGGGCACCGTCGCCGTGGAGCAACCGGCCCTGGTGCGTCAGCTCGCCCAGCAGCATCCCGGCCGCATCGTGGTGGGCCTCGATGCCCGTGATGGACGGGTCGCCACCCGCGGTTGGCTGGAGGCCAGCACCATGGAGGCCCCAGCCCTGGCGGCCAGCCTGGTCGGGAGTGGCGTGGCGGCCCTGATCACCACCGACATCGCCACCGACGGCACCTTGGCGGGACCCAACATCCCGTTTCTGCGCGCCATGGCCGAGGCGTCCAGCCTGCCGGTGATCGCCTCCGGCGGGGTTGGTTCGCTCACCGACCTGCTCAGCCTGCTCAGCCTGGAACCCCTCGGGGTGCAGGGGGTGATCGTCGGCCGGGCGCTCTATGACGGCCGGGTGCAGTTGGCCGAGGCCCTCCAAGCCGTGGGCCCGGAGCGTTGGCAGGATGTTGAACCCTCTTCGCTGGCCTGAAGCGGCCGGCTGCGGCCAAAAATTTCCACTTGCCCTATAACTGAATCCTAAGTCCGCTTTGCTTGCTGTGGTCGACGGCTCCATCTCTATTGCGAGTTTGCCCAATGCCAACTCCGGATCGACTTCTGCCGCCCCGCTGGAAAGCGTTGACGATGTCTATCGGCGTTGCCGGGATCTGGGCATGCGTCTGAGCCGTCAACGTCGCATGGTGTTGGATTTGCTATGGGCCGAAAAGACCCATCTAAGTGCCCGCGATATTTTTGAGAAGCTCAATAATCTTGGTCGCAATATTGGCCATACTTCGGTCTACCAGAACCTGGAGGCCCTTCAGAGGGCTGGGGTGATTGAATTTCTGGACCGTGCCAGCGGCAGGCTTTACGGCTATCGATCCGATCCCCACAGCCATCTCACCTGCCTCGATTCCGGCGCCATTCACGATCTTGATGTGCGGCTTCCTGAAGATCTGCTGCACCGGATTGAGGTCCACACCGGATACGCCATTGAGTCCTACACCTTGCACCTCTGCGGGCGGCAGACTGGAGCCTGAAACCCTTGGCCCCTTCTGCTAATCCACCCCTTCCCAAGCTCTTGCTGTTTGCTGATCCTCTCCAGCAGCAGGGCATTGCCGCCTTGTTGCAAGCGGATCCCAGCCTGGGGCAGGTGACGTTCCATGTCGGGGACCTGGATGGGGCCCCCCAGCTCGTGATTTGGAGTTTGGCCTCAGCCCCCCCTGGCGCCAGTCTCGAGCTCGAATTGCAGCGGCTCCATGAGCGCTGGCAACCGGTGCCGATTCTGTTGTTGCTGCCAGGGGGCCATGGGTATCCAGCCCTGCCCTTGCTGCAACTGCCGCTGCAGGGCTTGTTGGAAGCCCCGACGGCTGGTGCCCTGCGGGACGCCGTCACCACCCTGCTGGCGGGCGGGCGCGTGCTGGAAATCGCCCCGGCGGCTGAGACCCCTGGCAACGGTTCTGGACTCCCCCCAGCCCTAGGGGCCATGGGGCTGGGCCAGTGGTTGTTGACCACGGGCCTTTGGCAAATCGAGGCGGAACTCCGTCTATGTGCCCATGGGCTGGATCAGCCCCCCCCCTCCCTGCTGGGCCAATTGTTGCTGCAGGGCCGGGTGCGGGAACTGCGCGCGGCACGCCAATTGTTGCTGTGGCTGTGGGGTCCTGTCAGCCTGGCCTGGAGTGGCTCCTTTGCGGATCCCTTTTCTATCCCTACGGCGCTGGTGCGGCCTGGGGCACCAGGCCAGGGTTCCGGCGCCCCAGGCCTGGTCCCCGCCTTTGTCGAACGCGAGGGCCTTTCTATTTCCTTGCGCCAGCGCAGTGCCGACGGCCTCTGGGAGACCTTGCGGGAGCGGCTTCGCCAGGCTGCCGCCGCCGGGCCGGAGAATGCCAGTGGGGGCCTGCTCGCCCTCGATGGTCTGCTGGACCAGCGCCGCAGTGATCTTTTGATCTCCCTGTTGGAGCAATTTGACCAGTTGCGCAGCCAGTTGCAGACCCAGAGCACAAGTGCCGACAGGTTGCTGGAGCAGTGGCGTGACCTCCAGCCGATGCTGCGCCAACAGGCCATGGGCCGCATGGCCGGCGCCTATGTCCAGTTGCCGCGTGAGGGGGTGATGCTGCCGGTCGCCGAAACGTTGGTGGCTGGCAGTTCCCTGGCGGGCGACGATCCCGATCTGCCAGATCCGGTGACCATGCTGTCAAGCTTGGTGCAGGCCCGGCCGATGTTGGTTGAGGGTCGTCTGCTGGCGCCCGACGAACCCCAAGCCGTGCTTTATCTGGAGATGCTCCTGGCCAATTGGCTGGTGCGCAGCGCCGAACAGATCAGCGCCGAGGTGCTGGCGGCCTGCGCTGATTGGCCCGAATTGCGCCGGTATCTGCTACGACCGGAGTTGCTGGCCACCCGCAACCTCGAGCGGCTTCGCAACCAGCTCAATGCCCAGCAACGCTGGCAGAGCTGGGTGGAACGGCCGATTCAGCTCTACGAAAGTCGCCGGCCCCTCTACTGCCTCCAGGGCGGTTCCATTCGCACCGAACAGCTCACCGAACCGCGGGACCAGGAATTGAGACGGTTGGGCTGGTTGCAGCAAGGGGTGACCCTCGCCATGGAAACCCGGGATGCCCTGGCGCCCCAGGTCCAGAGCTTGATGCGTGGTTTGGGGGATCTGCTCGTGGTGCTCCTGACCAAGGTGGTCGGCCGGGCGATCGGTTTGGTGGGCCGGGGAATCGCCCAGGGCATGGGCCGCAGTTTCGGCCGTGGCTCCTGAGCGCCGACCCTGACGGCACAATGGGACCATTCGCATGGCTCCCCTTGATCCAGCCGATCCCGGCCCGCCGTTTCTGGAGCTGGCTGCTGGCCGGTTTGCTCTGGTGGCTGGGTGGCACCGCCGCCCTTGGCCTGGGGGCTGGTCCGGCCTACGCCACCCTCGATAACGATCGCTACGACGGCAATATTTTTGCGCTTTATGCCGGCAATGGGTCTTTGGTGCCCCCCCAGTCCACCCTGGCGGAGGGCCTGGCCAGAAAAGATGTGGTGGTGATGGTGTTTTATCTCGATGACAACAGCGCCAGCAAACGCTTTGCTCCGGTGGTCTCCGAGTTGCAGCGCCTCTGGGGCAATCGCATCGCCCTACTGCCCCTCGTCACCGATCCCCTCCAAAATCGTCCCATTGGGGGCCCCGCTGACCCGGCCCACTATTGGAGCGGAGCCATTCCCCAGGTGGTGGTCCTCGACAAGCAGGGTGAGGTGGTCTTTGATCACACTGGCACCGTCGACCTCTTGGCCTTGAACACGGCTGTGAGCAACGCCACCGGCATTCCCCTAGCCCCTGGAAACGGCGGTGGTTCCATCGTCAGTTTCAACGAACTCAACAGCGAAATCCGCCCCGAGGCCCGATGACCGCCGCCGGATCCAGCCCGGCTACTCGCCTGGAGAAGGATAGTTTGGGCCAGGTTCCCGTTCCCTCCGAGCATTACTGGGGGGCCCAGACCCAACGGTCCCTGCGGCTTTTCCCCTTCGGTCAGGCCATGCCCC
>JAPLIF010000105.1 GCA_026389255.1 Cyanobacteriota bacterium | reverse complement strand
CCCGCCCCTGCACCGTGGTGCGGGCGGGCGGACCGGGACCCTGGCTGGCGGCCGTCGAGGCGGCCCTGGGGGCCAACCACCCAAGGGCCTCGGCATGAGCGATTTTTTCCAGAACGGCATCGTCACCTCGCTGCATGAGCTGGGCCACCGGCCGGCCGCCGACCTGATGGCCGAGGTGGCGCGCTACGCCAGCGAGCGGCCGATCACCCTGGTGCTGCCCTGCCTCTATTCCGAACTGCAGGGCCCCGCCCTCGATCCAATCGTGCGGGGCCTGGCGGAACTGCCCTGGCTGGCCGAGATCGTCATCGGCCTGGATCAGGCCGATGAGGAGGGCTACCGTCACGCCCGCCGCTACTTCAGCCGGTTATCCCAGCCCCACCATGTGATCTGGAATGACGGCCCCCGCGTCCAGTCCCTGGTGGCCGACCTCGCCGCCCAGCGGCTGGCCCCCGCCGACCGGGGCAAGGGCCACAACATCTGGCTGTGTCTGGGGCTGGCCCAGGCCACCGGCGTCGGCCAGGTGGTGGCCCTGCACGATTGCGATGTGTTGACCTTTGAACCCCGCAGCCTGGCGCGGCTCGTCTATCCGGTGGTCCACCCGACGGCCAACTTCGTGTTTGCCAAGGCCTATTACCCCCGCATCAGCGAGGCAGGATTGCTGTACGGAAGGGTCAGCCGGCTGTTTGTGACGCCCCTCCTGCGGGCCCTGATGCGCTGCCTGCCCCCCAGTCGCTATCTGGATTTCCTCAACAGCTTCCGCTACCCCCTCGCCGGCGAATGCGCCCTGAGGATCGAGGCAGCGCACCGGCTGCACCTGCCCTCGGACTGGGGGCTGGAGATCGGCATTCTCACCGAGGTGTTCCGGGACCACTCCACCCGCCAGCTCTGCCAGGTGGCCATCGCCGAGCGCTACGACCACAAACACCAGCCCCTGGAACCGGGGGCGGCGGACCGGGGCCTGGCCCGCATGGGCCGCGACATCGCCTTCAGCCTGTTCAACGGCCTGGCGTCCCAGGGCCAGGTGCTTGACCTGGGACTGGTGCGCACGGTCGTGAGTGCCTACCAGCGGATCGTGCTGGACCTGCTGGACTCCTACGCTGCCGATGCCACCATCAATGGACTCAGGATCGACCGGGGCGCCGAATCTCTGGCTGTCGATTGTTTCACCAGCAGCCTGTTCGAGGCGGGTCAGCGCTTCGTCCAGGAAAACAGCCACCATCCCCTGACCCCCACCTGGGATGAGGTGCTCCGCCTGCAACCCGACGCCCTCGAACGGCTGCAAAGGGCGGTGAGCGAAGACCGCACCGCTTGATCCCATGGCGTCCCGATCCGCCTCCCTCACCCTCCCGACCCCACCCCCCATGCCCCCCCTGAGCTCCGCCACACTCCTTGGTGTGATCAACCTGTCACCGGAGTCGATGGTCAGCGACTCGGTGGTGGGCTCCGAGGCCCAACTGCTGGAGCGGGCCGCCTGGCTGACCCAGGAAGGCTGCACCATCCTCGATCTGGGGGCCCGCTCGATCACCCCGACCGCGGCGATGATCGACGACGCCGAAGAGCAGCGGCGCCTGGAGGGCCCCCTGCGGCGCCTGCGGGCCGAGGGCTATCGGGTTTCGGTGGACACCTGGAGTTCGGACACGGTGCGCTTCGCCCTGCAGGAAGGCGCCACCGACATCAATTTCACCGGCGGCAGCGTTGCAGCGGAGGCCCTGGAGGCGGTGGCCCGGGCCGGGGCCCCCCTGATGCTCACCTACATGCCCTACGGCGACGCCTACCGCATGCGCGAGGCCGCTCCGGTGCCCTACCGGCTGCAGGGCCTCTTGGATCACCTCGGTCCCCGGGTGGAGCAGGCCCGGGCCGCCGGGGTCCAGGAGGTGATCATCGACCCCAACCTGGGCATCATTCACCCTTCCACCGATGACTACGCCAAGGTGCAACTGCAGAACGGCGTGCTCTGGAACCTGGATCGGCTGCGGGTGCTGGGCTGCCCGATCCTTCTCTATGCGGCCCGCAAACCCGAGCGGCTGGCCCGCATCCTGTTCGCCTCCAACGTGCTCTATGCCGGCCCCGATATCATCCGCACCCACCATCCGGACCTGATCAACCAACTGCGCCAAGCCGAAACGATCGAAACCCGATGACCTGCGAACACCCCCTGCAGGGGCGAGTCGCCCTGGTCACCGGCGCCGGGCGCCGCACCGGTCGCAGCATCGCCCTGGCCCTGGCCACTGCCGGTGCCGATGTGCTGGTGCATTACCACCACAGCCAGGATGAAGCCCGGCAGGTGGTGCAGGACATCGCCTCCATGGGCCGCCGGGCCGCCATGGTGCAGGCCGACCTGGGCGATGCCGAAGCCACGCAGGCGGCCTTCAGCCAGGCGGCGGCCGATTTCGGTCGATTAGATATTCTGGTCAATAATGCCTGCGGCATCGTCTGGAAACGCCTCCATGACCTCAGCGTGGCCGAATGGCACGCGGGGGTGGAGCAAACCCTGCACATCACCTATCACGCCTGTCGCGCGGTGCTGCCGCTGATGCGCCAGCAGGGTTTCGGCCGCATCGTCAGCCTGATTGATGTGGATGCGGACAGCCAGGGCTCGGTGCCGGCCCTCACCTCCTACAAAATCGGCAAAACCGGGGTGCTGATGCTCACCCGCACCCTGGCCGTCACCGAGGCCCCCCACGGCATCACCGTCAACGGCGTGTCCCCCGGCACCCTGGACAATTCCGAGCGCAAACCACCCCTGGAGCGCATTCCCGCCGGCCGCTACGGCAGCGAGGCCGAAATCGCCAGGGCGGTGCTGTTCCTGGTGGATCCGGAGAGCGCCTACATCACCGGCACCAACATCAAGGTGTCTGGTGGTTATTTGATCTGAGGTCATTCCCAGTTGACCAACGGCCCCAAATCAATGCCATCGAGCTCGCTTAAAGCCCTGGGGGGACGCCTGCTGCGCTGGCGCCATCGCCTCACGGTGCCGCAGTTCACGGTAATCACCGGTGCCCTGCTGATTGCCGTGGGCACCCTGCTGCTGGCCTCACCCCTCTGCTCCAAGGGCGATGTGGGGCTATGGCAGGCCCTGTTCACGGCGACCTCGGCCCTGACCGTAACGGGGCTTTCGATCATCGACGTGGGCCAGGACCTCACCTTCTTCGGGCAGGTGACCCTGGCCGGTTTGATCATCACCGGCGGCCTCGGCCTGATGGCGATCACCACCTTTTTGCAGGGTTTCGTGCAGGGTCGCTCCGGTTTGCGTCTGCGCCTCGACAAGGGCCGGGCCCTCGATGAGTTTGGCGTCGGCGGCATCGGTCCCACCTTCCACCAGATCCTGATCGCCGCCGGTTGCTTCATGGGGGCAGGCACCCTGATCCTCTATAGCTTCGGGTTCACCGCCATCACTAACCACGGCGAAAGACTGTGGGCGGCGATGTTTCACTGCATCAGTGCTTACAACAACGCTGGCTTCGGTCTCTGGAGTGACAACCTGGTGGGTTATAAGGCCAATCCTGTGGTCAACGGCGTCATCGGTGCCCTGATCGTCAGCGGCGGCATCGGTTGGCGCGTCACCAACGAACTCTGGCAGCTCTGGCGCAAACGCTTCGCTCGGCAACCGCTGCGCCACCTCAGTCTGCATACACGCCTGGTGCTGCGCAGCACCCTGCTGTTGATCGTGCTGGGGGCCCTGGGCTTGCTGTTCACCGAAAGGTTCGCGCCCGATGGGGTCGTGCATTCCCTCAGCCTCTGGGAAAAGCTGCAGGTGACGCTGTTTCAGTCGATCACCACCCGCACCGCCGGCTTCAACACGGTGCCGCTCTCAATCGAGACGCTCTCGGAGGCGGGCCTGCTGCTGATGATTGTGCTGATGTTCATCGGTGCCAGCCCCGGCGGCACCGGGGGTGGGATCAAGACCACCACCTTTGCCGTGCTGATGGGGGCCACCCGCTCCACCCTGGAAGGTCGCAAGTCGGTGATCATCCACAACCACGAGATTCCCGGCGAGATCGTGCTCAAGGCCGTGGGCGTGGCCCTGGCCTCCGGACTGTTCGTGATCTTGATGACCCTGCTGCTCGGTCTAGGCCCCACGGCGGGGGGTGCCCCGAGCGGCCAGTCCTACAGCTTCCTTGAGAAGCTGTTCACCTGCATGTCGGCCTTCGGCACCGTCGGGCTCGATGTTGGGGTGACGGCCAACTTGAATCGCTGGGGCCAGCTGGTGCTGATGGTGGGGATGTTCGTCGGCAGGCTTGGCATCATGCTGGGGCTCTCAGCCCTCTACGGCAGCCGTCCCCAGTCCAGGGTCGGCTACCCCCGCGCCGACATCTTCCTCTAAGGCATGACCTGATGGCAGTCAGCAACACCCTGTGGCCCTGGGGACAAAAGGCATCAACGTCTTGCGGCACCTTTGCTGTAATCGGCGTAGGTCGATTCGGATCGGCAGTCTGCGACGAATTGACCCAGAACGGTGCCTCGGTATTGGCCATCGATGCCAACCAGCGCGCCATCGATACGGTCAGCCTGATCGATCCCTCAATCGAAGCCAGGGTGGTGGACTGCACCGATGAGGAGGCCCTCCGCGAGGCCGGGGCCCTGGAAGTCGACACGGTGGTGGTCGCCATCGGCGAACCGATTGAAGCGAGCATCACCGCCACCTTGATCGTGAAGCACAGCGATGGCACCAGGGTGAAGCAGGTGATTGCCCGGGCCACCAGTGATCTGCACCTGAAACTGCTGCAGAGGGTGGGAGCCGATCGGGTGGTCTATCCCTCCAAAATGCAGGGCCATCGCCTTGGGCTGGAGCTGGTGCGGCCGAACCTGCTGGAACGACTGAAGCTCGATGACCGCAACAGCATCGAGGAAATCCGCGTCCCCCAAGCCTTCGTGAACCGAACGCTGCAGGACCTGAATTTAGGCATGACCCATAACATCACCGTCCTGGCCGCAGGCCCGGAGAACCAGCTGACCGTCAACCCGCCGGCCTCCCATGTGCTCAAGGCGGGCGAGCTGCTGGTGGTGATGGGATCGGCCGAAGCCCTCAATGGGTTGCCCTGCCGCTGCTGATCGCATCAAGGTGAGCGGTAGCTAGCTGATTTGAGCCACTGGGGGCCCCGCCGGCCAGCGCACACCCCAGGCCCCGAGGGCTTCGGCCTGCTGCTCGGCGATGGCGTAGGCGTCATGGCGGTGGCCGTGGCGGGACTCCAGCAGGGAGGAGGCGGTGAGCTGGGACGGCCACTTGCGATAGAGCAGGCCCGGCTGGCCAAGGTGCCAGCCCTCCGCCACGGCATTGAGGGCCAGCAGCAAACCGGTGTCCTCCGAGGCGGGCAAAGCCATCCAGCCCCCCAGGGCCCGCAGCAGCTCGCTGCGCACACAGAGGCTGGCCGGATGCACCGGCAGCCGCCGGCCATGCTGGTGCCACCAGCCAGCCACCCAGCCAATCGGGATCGCGCCCTCCGGCGCTGCCCACCCCGGAGCGACGCAGCGGCCATCGGGCAACAGGTCGAGGGCGGCCGCTGTGAGCCAGCCCACCTCCGGATGGCTCTGGAACAAGGCCACCTCCCGGGCCAGCTGACCTGGCGTGAGCTGATCATCGGCATCGAGCACCTTCACCAGGGAGCCCCGGGCCCGGGCCAAAGCCAGGGTGCGGGCCAGGGCCGGCCCAAAGGCCACCGGGTTGGCTTGCTGGCGAATCCTGCCGTCATCAGGGAGGGACTCCTGCAGGGATTCCAGACCGTCACACTGGACCAGCCACTCCCAGTCCCAGGGGTGCTCCGACTCCGCTTGCTGCTGCCGCAGGCTGAGCCAGGTCTCGGTAAGCCAACCAGAATTGGCCGGCAACACCGGCGTGATCACTGAAATAAGGGGGATCACGCCAGCGGGCGTTAATGATTTTCAAATTATCTCGGAACCCGGGCGGCTGGCGGCGAGGTGGGCGCTGGCCCTGGACGGGCAAGTTCCTTGTGCATTAGCGAACCGCCATCACAACAACGTCACCACCCCGCTGCCGATGTCGAACGAGGCACTGCGGATGGTGAACTTGCCGGCAGCCACCGCGTCTTTCAGCACGGCGCTGCGGGCGGTGAGCTGGGTGGCGGCATAGCGGGTATTGCCCTCGATGGCCTGGGTGAGATCGTCGCCGCTCCTCAGGCTCGCCCGGATCGGCTTCACCAACCCCTCCAGCAGCGGCGTGAGGGGCTCGCTGGCCATCGCCGCCTTGACCGCGCCGCAGGCGCTATGCCCCAGCACCACCACCAAGGGCGTACCCAGAACCGCCACGGCAAATTCGAGGGAGGCGATGGCCTCATCAAACGCCGTGTTGCCGGCGCTACGCACCTGGAACAACTCCCCGGATCCACAGGCGAACAGCCAGCTGGGATCCACGCGGGCGTCGGCGCAGGAAAGGATGGCGGCAAAGGGCCTCTGGCCCTGGGCCAGGGCGAGCGGATCGATCTGACAGTTGTTCTCCCAGATGCTGTTGAGCCGCTGCATGCGCTGCTCCGGCGATGCACCGCCATGGGCTGCAGTCCAGGCCTTGGCGAAGCGGGCATTTCCCTCCCTGAGACGAGTCAACGCATCCTTGGGGGTGCAGACCTGGAGGCTCTCTAGAAGCTTGTTCTCCATTGTGCCGGCAGCCTGCGCACCCTTGGAAAGGGCCATCGGCAAGACAGCGCCGGCAATGCCGAGGGCAGAGCTCACCAAAATCTGACGACGGGGAAGCATCACGTCAAGGACGCACCAAGAACCCCCCACCGGTAGCCACGCCAGGCCCCGGCGTCCGTTGCCCACCGATCACTGTCATCAAACAGCACAGCCGCCAACCCCATGCCGCCGCCATGGGAAAATCCCCGATTGCTTGCCGTTCACACCATGCGCAGCCACGGATGCGGCGATCTACGTGCCGACCACGCCGGCCAGGCGGTCCAGCTCTGCGGCTGGGTGGACCGCAGCCGGGACCACGGCGGCGTCATCTTCGTCGACCTGCGCGACCGCAGCGGCAGTGTGCAGATCACCGTGGATCCGGAGCTGGCCAGTGCCGATGCCAGCCTCCAGGCCGCCTGCGCCGCGGCCTTTGCCACCGCCAGCCACCTGCGCAACGAAACCGTGATCCAGGTGCAGGGGACGCTGCGGGCCCGCCCCGCCGAATCCCTCAACGAACGGCTGGCCACCGGCGCCATTGAGGTGCTGGCCAGCTCCATCACCGTGCTCAATGCCGTCAAGGGCACCCTGCCCTTTCCCGTCTCGTTGCACGACGAGGAGAACACCCGTGAGGAGCTGCGCCTACGCCACCGCTACCTCGACCTGCG